>CAQYCU010000050.1 GCA_948919095.1 uncultured Clostridia bacterium
TTATTGATAATGGAAAAAAAGTATTACAAAAATCAAGAGATGAAATAATTGATAACTATGGAATATTAAAATGTGATATTGATTATTTCTCAAATATTGATAAAAAAGATATTGTAACATACAAGAAAACAAAATATGCTTATGAAATATTAGTTGAGGATAAAGAACAAGCAAGTAAAAAATATCATAATTGTGTAATAGACAAAATTACACTTGAAGATTTAATGGTATTAATAATTAAGGGGGAAAAGATATGTTAGGTTTAATAAAAAAGGACTTTTTACTTATAAAGGCAAATGCAAAATCAATGATACTTATATTTGCAATATATATAATGCTAGTAGTTCAAGGCACATTTGATGTTACATTTATAGTTCCACTAATTGGAGTAATGTTATTTATATCAACATTCAGCTATGATGATTTTAATAATTGGAACTCTTATGCAGTAACCTTGCCAGATGGACGAAAAAATGTAGTTAGAGCAAAATATCTAGCTTCAATAATTTTAACAATTATTTTAGGTATATTTGCTTTGGTTATAGGTATAGGATTTAACTACATAAAAACAAATAACATAAATTTAGATGAAAATCTATCATCCTTGATGGGAACAATGTTGTCAGTTGTTATTATAATTTCTCTACTTTATCCAATAATTTTTAAATTTGGAGCTACAAATGGAAGAACAATATTATTTACATTAATATTTGGAATAGCTGGAATAGGAGCTTTAATTGCAAAATGTGTAGATATGACTTATTTTATAAATATGGTAAATACATTAGATAGCTATTTACCTATAATAATTCCGATATTTTCTGCAATATTCTTAAGTATTTCATATTTAATATCAAATAAAATATATAAAAGTAAAGAATTTTAAAAATATATATAAGAATGAGAGGCTACCAATAGTCTCTCATTTTGTGGAAAATTAAAAATTGCTATAATGTGTGGTATAATCATCTCAAGAAATTGCAATATATGGAGAAGATTATATTATGGAAAAGTGGCTAAAATGGGCGATGGAAATTCAAAGTATAGCACAAGATAGGATTGCTTATACAGATTGACTAAAAATTCAATAAAATTTCAAGGTATAAAGTTTATAATATAAAAAGGTGATAATATGAAAATTTTAATAATTGAAGATGAATATAGTCTAGCTGATGCCATAGCAGAAACATTAAAGAAAGAGAAATTTCAAGTTAATATAATAACAAATGGAGAGGACGGAGAAAATGGAGCCGATGATTACATTACAAAACCATTCCATACAAGAGAATTAGTTGCCAGAGTAAAAGTAATATTGAAAAGAAAGACTAATGTAAACGATACACACATATTTAAGAAAAAAATTAAAGCTTCTAAAATCAAAAGTAAAAATAAAGGCAGTACGAGGTATAGGCTATAAATTGGAGGAAGAATTTGAAAAATAATCAGCATATTTTTCAAACTTAGGGAAGGAAAGTGAAAGAAAATGATTAAGAAATTAAATCAAAGGATATTTCTACTAATAATGTTATCACTATCTACCATAATATTAGGAATAATTATATTATTTGCTATTTTAAATTATAATAATACAATCGATACAACTAACTTTATGATGGACAGGTTTATTGGAGAAGAACATATAAAAAGTCCAGAAGGTAGAGGAGAAGATTACAAGATAAAACCTGAGATTACTATTGATGGAGTATATAATTTCTTACTACAAAATTCCAAAATTATACAAAGTTCAACTTCAATAGATGACGACAAGATAAATGAGTATGCTTTAAAAATAGCAAAGAAAAATACTGAAAAAGGAATTATAGGAAAATATATATATAAAACTAGAAGGTTAAATCCAGATACAGTAAGAATTACTTTAATGGAAAATGAAAATGCAATTACTCATATAAAAACAATATTTATAGTTTCCATTATCATATCTGCTATTTCTATTATTGCTATTTATGAATTAGCAAAGAGATTGTCTAAAATGATTGTCTAAAATGATTGTAAAACCAGTAGAAGAAACTTTTGAAAAGCAAAAGCAATTTATATCAGATGCTTCACATGAATTAAAAACACCACTTGCTGTAATAGAAGCAAATGCAGATGTATTAGAAAATAAATGTGGAACAAATAAATGGATAAAGTATATTCAAAATGAAACGGACAGTATGAATATACTAATTAATGAATTACTATTACTTACCAAAATAGAAAATATAGATGAGATAAAAGAATATAAACAACTAAATCTTTCAAATGAAGTAGAAATCATATTATCAATGTTTGAAAGTATGGCATATGAAAAACAGATAATCATTAAAAATAACATTGATAATGATATTATAATGAATGGGAATAAAGAAGATATAGAACATATTGTATCTACTTTAACAGATAATACGATTAAACATACAAAAGCAAAAAAAGAAGTAGTAATAAATCTAAAAAAAGAGAAAAATGAAATTATGTTAGAAGTAAAGAATATGGGAAATCCAATTCCAGAAGAAGAAAGAGAAAAGATATTCGAAAGATTTTATCGTATTGATAAATCAAGAAATAGAGAAGAGAAAAGATATGGTTTGGGATTAGCTATTGCAAAATCTACTGTAGAAAAATATAACAGAAAAATAGAAGTGTTTTATAAGGATAACTTTACAGTATTTAAAGTGACAATTCCAATTTGAAAATTATTTAAATTCGTTATTTAAAAAGTATTAACAATATTGAAGCATTTACGATTGATAATGTAAAAGAATATGGAGATAGTGAATATCTAAAAGGATTTTATTATGAATATTCTACATCTTTAAATAGTGATAGTCTAACAAAAGCAACAGATTCATTTGAATATGAAGTAGAAGATAGACAAACAACTACAAGTTCATCTAGTACAACAACTGGAGGAAATAGTGGAATGGGAAGAGGACCTGGAGGAGAATTTTTTGGTGGAGAAAGACACACTACAATTAATAATAATACAACTACTGTAATAACAAAATCTAAGGAATTATTTCAAAGTTCAAGAAATCTAAAATGAATTAACAGTAGGGAGTAAGATTACATTCAAAAATCCTAGTAACACTGAAAAAAATTATGAATTTACAGTAACAGGAATTTATACAGATAATTCAAATACAGATGATACAAGAAAGAGGTCATAAAAATTTTGAAAATAATTAAAGGAAGGAGTAGAGTAATGGGAATATTAAAGTTAGAAAATGTAGGATATAGGTATAAAGATGCAGCAAAAGATAACTACGTTTTTAAGAATATAAATTATGAATTTGAACAAGGCAAAATGTATGCTATAAATGGATGTAAGTAAAGATAAAAGATAAAAAGACAAAAGCTTTAGAGCTTATGAAAAATGTAGGTCTTTCTGAAGAAGAGGCAAAGAGAAAAATATTAAAATTATCTGGAGGAGAGCAACAAAGAATTGCTATTGCAAGGAGCCTATCATATAATCCAAAGATAATAATTGCAGATGAGCCAACAGGAAACTTAGACAAAGACACTGAAAATGATTTACAGCATACTCTAAAGTTCAAAATAATCAAACAATTATGCAAGTTGATAAAAATAGAAAAAAGTATCACGAGATAATTTCAAATATAAAATGGGGAGATAAAGAAAACTATCACCTTTGTATTAATACGACAGAATTAGAAATAAAAGAAATAATACCATCACTTACAGAGTATATTAAAAACTGGTTTAGGAGGAAATAGGAGAAATGAATATAGGATTATCAGAACATTTTACATATAAAAAGTTGATGAAATTTACATTGCCAACTATAATAATGATGATATTTACATCAATTTATGGAGTAATAGATGGCATATTTGTGTCTAACTGTGTAGGATCAGACGCATTTGCTGCTGTAAACTTAATTATGCCAGCAATTATGATTTTAGGAACAGTTGGCTTTATGATAGGAACTGGTGGAAGCGCATTAGTCTCAAAGACAATAGGAGAAGGAGATAAAGAAAAAGCCAATAGATTTTTTTCAATGTTAATATACTTACTAACAATAGTAGGTTTCGTGCTAACAATTTTGGGAGTAATATTAATAGCTCCAATGGCAAAACTATTAGGAGCAGATGAAAGTATGTTACAAGACTGTATAGTCTATGGAAGAACACTACTTATGTTTTTAGTACCATTTTGCTTGCAAAATGCATTTCAGAGTTTTTTGATTGTAGCAGAGAAACCAACCTTTGGATTAATTATTTCTATTGTATCAGGTATTAGCAATATGATATTGGATTTTTTACTTATCTATGTATTTAAGATGGGAGTTTTTGGAGCTGCATTAGCTACAGGAATTAGTCAAGTAATTGGAGTAATTATTCCTTTAGTTTACTTTATTAAAAAAAAGAATCATATTTTACAATTTACAAAAACTAAATTTGAATTAAAACCAATTATGCAAAGCTGTGCTAATGGATCATCAGAAATGTTAACAAATTTATCCATGTCACTTGTAAATATGCTATTTAATATGCAACTTATGAAATACATAGGTTCAGATGGAGTTGTGGCTTTTGGGATTATTATGTATGTTGGATTTATATTCTCTGGAACATATCTAGGATATTCAATAGGTTCAGCACCAATAGTAGGATACCATTATGGAGCAGAAAATAAAGATGAATTAAAAAGTTTATTAAAAAAGAGTATTATTTTAATTGCAGTAACTTCATTGGTTATGACAGGACTTGCTGAAATATTATCAAAGCTACTGGCATCAATTTTTGTAAGCTATGATGAAAGTTTATTAAGGATAACGACAACTGCAATAAGGTTATTCTCCACATCATATATAATTAGTGGTTTTAATATATTTGCCTCATCTTTCTTTACAGCGTTAAATAATGGAGTTGTATCAGCAGCTATTTCATTTATGAGAACATTAGTATTTCAAATTATTATGATATATCTGCTTCCAGCGATTTGGGGAATAAATGGACTATGGCTTGCAGTAACCTTTGCAGAATTATTAGCACTATTTGTAAGCATAATGTTTTTCATAAAGAATAAGAAAAAATATCAGTATGCTTAAATTGGTTTCAAAGAATGGAACAGCATTTTAAAGAAATAAATATTGATAGCATTTAGAAGAGGCAAGCATTTTGCTTCTTTTTTAATAATTTCTAATTGAAGCAGTATCTCTATTTGATATTTACATTTTTCTCCATATATGATATAATTAGCCAATGAAAAACTAAAAATAGAACAGTCATAACAAATAAAAGAATTGAGGATATTCTATGGAAAATAATGTAATATTAATAGTAGATGACGAACCAAGAATTAGAAAACTAATAAAAGACTTTTTAGTCAAGGAAAATTTTCAAACCATTGAAGCAGAAGATGGAGAACAAGCATTGCAATTATTTGAAGAAAATAATAAAAAAATAAAACTAATATTATTAGACGTAATGATGCCAAAATTAGATGGATGGTCAACATTAAGGCAAATAAGGCAGACATCAAATGTACCAGTAATTATGCTTACTGCAAGAGGAGAAGAACAAGACGAATTATTTGGATTTGAACTTGGGGTTGACGAATACATTACAAAACCATTTAGCCCAAAGCTATTAGTTGCAAGAATAAATGCTATACTTAATAGAACACAAACTATAAAAGCACAAACTAAAGACTATGGTGGAATTATAATTGACCCAGAAGGAAGAATAGTTCAAGTAGATGGTAAAGACATAGAATTAAGTTTAAGAGAATATGAGTTATTAAAATATTTACTTGATAATGAAAATGTTGCACTATCAAGAGAAAAGATACTGAACAATGTATGGAATTATGACTACTATGGAGATTCAAGAACAATAGATAGCCATATAAAGAAGATAAGACATAAGCTTGGAAAAAGAGGAAAATATATAAAAACTATTAGGGGAATTGGATATAAGTTCGAAACAAAATAGAAAAAAGAAAGAATGATATAAATATGAAATTAAAAGACGTAAATAAATCTATTCAATTTAGAATGTTTTTAACTTTATGTGCAACAACTATTATAGGAATTTTTGTAATAATGGTAATAAACAGTTTAGTATTAGAAAGCTTTTATAAATATACAAAAATAAAATCGGCAAAAGAAGTTATTAATAGGATAGACGAATATTATGAAAATTCAGTACAATACAATATTGACTCACAGCTAAGAGAAATTGAAATAAAAGAAAATTTTCAAATACTAATACTATCAGAAGATGGTAGTGTAATTTATATGGGAAATAAAGATATTGTAAACTTTGTAAATAGAAATATTAAACTATATGGAAGAAGCTTTTCAAAAGAAAATAACATAGAGATTTGGTCAGATGGAGAAAAGCTACAAAGCAATAACGTTTTTCTAAAAGCAACATTAAATAATGGTTACATATTATATATAAAAATACCAGTTGTACCAATAAAAGAATCAGTAAGAATTTCAAATAGAGTATTATTCATCATATCAGGAATGATGATTATAATATCTGCGATTGCGTCTTCAATTATTTCTAGAAGATTTACACAGCCAATTATAAAACTAAACAATATAACAAAGAAAATGACACAATTAGATTTTAGTGAAAAATATAGAATAGTTGATGCAGATGACGAAATCAACACTTTAGGAAAAAACATAAACCAATTATCTGACAAACTTGAAACAACAATAGAACTTTTAAGAGAAAATAATGACCAATTAGAAAAAGATATAGAAGAAAAATCAAAGATTGATGAGATGAGAAAACAATTCATATCAGACGTATCCCACGAATTAAAAACTCCAATATCACTAATAGAAGGATATTCGGAAGGGTTAATTGAAAATGTAAACACAGACGAAGAATCAAGAAAATTCTATGCAGAAGTAATTATGGATGAAGCTCAAAAGATGGATAATATAGTAAGAGAATTACTAGAACTTATGAAAATAGAATATCAAGAAATGCCATTTAATGATACTAAATTTAATTTAACAGAACTAATAAAAGAAGAAATAAAAAGACAAACAGTAATACTAAAAGACAAAAATATAAAAGTAGAATTTAATGAAAAGCAATATCAAGTATATGCAGATTATAAATATATAGAAAGAATTATAAATAACTATTTCACAAATGCAATAAAACATTGTCAAGAAGTCAATAAAGAAAAGAAAATTCTTATTAGAATAGAAAAAAGAAATAATAAAGTTAGACTATATGTATATAATACAGGAGAAAAAATTCCAGAAGACAAAATAAATAAAATATGGAAAAGATTTTATAAAGAAGATACATCTAGAAATAGAGCAGAAGGCGGAACTGGAATAGGACTTGCAGTTGTAAAAGCAATTATGAATAATTATGACAATGAATATGGCGTAAAAAATTATGATAATGGAGTGGAATTTTATTGTGATATTAACTGTGAAGCAATAAAGAACAAGAGTGAATAAAAAAGACTTAAATGTAAAATATATATAGAAATAAGAGAGGCGAAAAGAAAGGAGCTTCGTATAATATTATACGAGAAATAGTAATGATTAAAGATAACAAAAAAATAATAATTATACTAGCAATAGTCATAATAGCAGTAGTAACATTAATTGTAACATTTATAAGAATGGGAAAAGGAAGTACCACAAAAACACAAGAAATTACTGAAAAAGATGTAGAGTATTATGTATTAAAAAAAGAAGACCAATATGGTGTAATTGATAAATTAGGAAATATAATAATTGAACCTAAATATATTCAAGTACAAATCCCTAATCCAACTACTGATTTGTTTTTATGTACAACTGATACTGATATTGAAAATATAAAATGGACAGCTGTTAACAAAGAAGGACAACCAGTATTGACACAATATGAAAATATAGAAGCACTTCCTATAAACCAACAAACAAGCTATGTTCCATATGAAAAAAACATTTTAATATATAAAGAAAATAATTATTATGGAATAATAAATTTAAAGGGTGATAAAATCACAGACGCAATTTATGAAGAAATATCTGGAATTGATTACAAAGAAGGATATCTAAAGGTAAAAAAACAAAATAGCTATGGAGTAATTGATACAAAAGGAAAATCTATAATAAAAAATGAATATGATAACATAATGGCAGATGGATTTTATGATGAAAATACAAAATATCAAAAAGCAGGATTTATAACAAGAATAAAAACTGACGATGGATATCGCTTTGGCTATGCCAATGAAAAAGGAAAAAAAGTACTTGATACAATATATAATGAACTGAATAGAATAACCGAAATTAAGAATGATAAAGATATATATTTAGTTATTTCAACAAATGGAAAGTATGGCTTAACTAAAAAAGGAAAAGTAATACTAGAACCAGAGTATACTGAAATAAGTTATGATAAGAACAGTAATTTATTAATTGTAACAAAAGGGAATGCTATAGGAGTAGTTGATTTAAAAGGAAAATTAATTTTACCAATAGACTATGACTTTGTTGCTATTGGAGGAGACTATATTACAGCTAACAAAGGGGAAACAAAATTAGTATTTAATACTTTAGGAGAACAAATAAATACAGATATATCAAATCACACAACAGTATCAAAGGAATATAGTATAATTATTGACAATGACAATTATTATAATATTGTAGATAATTCAAATAACAAGCTTTTAAAAGATAAATATATTTATTTAGAATATTTTAAAGATGATATGTTTATCGCAACAAAAGATGCAAAAACAGGAATAATAAAAGCAGACGAAAGTATAGTTGTTCCTATAAAATATGGAACAATACAAAAAATAGAGGATACAGAATTATTACAAGCAATAGATACACAAAATAGTAAAATAGACCTTATAGATGAAAAAGGAAAAATTATTGAAGGAATAGAACAAGCAAAAATAATAAAAACAGATGATTATATAAAAATATATTCAAACACAGATATGAAATATTTTAACCTTGATGGAAAAGTAATTTATAATAGAGAGTTATTTAAAGGAAATTCAATATTTGCAGACTGTAAAAATGGAAAATGGGGATTTTTAAATAGCAATGGAACTAATATTACAAACTATGAGTATGACTACGCAACAGAGCAAAATGGGAACGTTGCAGGCTTCAAAGTAGGAGAACTATGGGGAATAATAAGTAAAGATGGAAATATTATACTAGAACCGACATATAAAATATCAACAGATAGTACACCAAAATTTTTAGGTAAGTTTTATGAGAGTCCTAGGGGGTTAAATGTACCTATATATGTTGGTGAATAAGGAGAGAAAATGTACGTAAAAAAAGAAATAATAGATATAGTAAATAAAGCAGAAGCGGAAGTTAGAGCAGAATTTGAAAAAGTAGAAGAAATTTGCCTAGTAAATACAGAGAAAGTACTAAAAGCATTTCAAGGTAATCAATTATCAGATGTTCATTTCGGAGAAACCACTGGATATGGTTATAATGATATAGGTAGAGAGACTATTGAAAAAATATATGCTCAAATTTTTGGAACAGAAGATAGTTTAGTAAGAGGACAATTTATATCAGCATCACATGCTTTAAATGTAACATTATTTGGACTTCTTAGACCAAATGACATAATGATAAGTGTTTCAGGAAAACCATATGATACGCTAGATGAGGTTATAGGAATAACCGAAAATGCAAGTTCTTTAAAAGCCTTTGGAGTAAAATATGAACAAATAGATTTAGTGGACAATGACTTTGATTATAAAAAGATAGGAGAAAGATTATCCATAAAAAATGTAAAATTAGTGGAAATTCAAAGGTCAAGAGGATATTCTTTAAGAAAGAGTATAACTTTAGACAAAATAGAAAAAGTAATAAAGACAATTAGAAAAGTAAACGATGACGTAATAATTATGATAGATAATTGTTATGGAGAATTTACAAATAAAATTGAGCCTAGCCAAGTTGGGGCTGATATATTAGTAGGTTCATTAATTAAAAACTTAGGTGGAGGAATTGCTCCAAATGGTGCATATGTTGTAGGTAAAAAAGAACTAATAGAATTAGTAGCTGAAAGACTTACTCTTCCAGGAGAAGGAAGAGAAGTAGGACCAACACTTGGGATGAACAAAAGAATATTGCAAGGATTATTTTTTGCACCAAGCGTTGTTGCAAGCAGTTTAAAAACAGCAATATTAACTAGCAAAGTAATGGAGAACTTAGGTTATGGCACAGAGCCAAAATGGAATGAAGAAAGAACAGACATTGTTCAGACAATACAATTTGGAGATAAAGAAAAATTAATAAAATATTGCCAAGGTATTCAAATGGGCTCGCCAGTTGACTCTTTTGCAATACCAATCCCAGACGATATGCCAGGTTACACTGATAAAGTTATAATGGCAGCAGGAGCTTTTACACAAGGCTCTTCAATAGAACTAAGTTGTGATGCACCAATTAGAGAGCCATATTTAGCTTTCCAACAAGGTGGACTTACATACGAATATGGAAAACTAGGAGTAATGAAAGCTGTTGAATTTATGATGGAATAATATAAAAAATGTTACAATTAGATTACAATTATAAAAATACTCTGTTTTGGGTTGACATTAA
>CAQYCU010000051.1 GCA_948919095.1 uncultured Clostridia bacterium
ATCAACCTGCTAGTCCTGCTGATATTAGCGAGATTCAAAAGGTTAAGACTGAATTGGAGAATTGCTAGAAGAATTTAGACTATATAAAAAATCATTGAATTTACAAATGTATTTTCAATGATTTTTATTATTTATTAAGCAAATATATTGATATATTTAAGTATGATGCAAACAACGTCCATAATAAATATGGTATTTGAAGTAGTCCTGCAGTTTTATCCTTTTTGTAGAAATTGATTATCATTACTATTATTAATATTGCAAGTAATATTATCCATATAAACGCAAATAATCTCCATTTAAGTGTAAAGAATATTATTGGCCATAGAGCATTTACGAATAATTGCAAATAATATATAATTTTTGATTTTGAATCGTTTAATTCTTTGTCTTCCAATGTACCATAAGATATCCCCATTAAAATATAAAGTATGGTCCACATTATTGGAAATAGTATGCTTGGTGGTGCTAGTGGTGGTTTTTGTATATAATTATAATCTATTGATTTTGATATAATTAATCCTACTATTCCGCCTATAATTACTGGTATTGCTATAGATTTAGAATATGTTTTTAATTTTGATATATAATCACCTCTATACTATTTTATTATCTTTATTTGAAAATATACCTTAAAAATACTAAAATCTTTGTAAATTTAATTACAAAGATTTTATTTTCTACTAATTATCTTACCTATTATTCCTAATATTTTTGTTGCATTTTGTTTTGCAAAATCTTTTCCTATTGCTTTTCCCCCTATTGTAAGTGAAGCGACAAAAGCACTTATAAAGAATTGTATGTTATCAGGCATATTAAGTTCTGATGTTAATTTTAATGCTATAGTTGCACTAATTGCTCCGCTAAGTACGCCACATATATCCCCTATTACATCAGCACATAAGTTTGAAACTTTGCTTGAGTTTTTTATTAAATTAATTGATTCTTTTGCTCCTTTTATTTTTTTCGAAGCTTTTGCATGTATTTCACTTTCGTCTGCAACTGTTACAGCTACTCCGATTATGTCAAATATTACACCTATCAATATTACTAATATTAGTATTAATACTGCTGGTATTACTGATAACTTTGATACAGCTATATTTGATATAAATGAAAATATTATTGATAATGTGAATGATAGTATAGTTACTTGTATTACCCATTTTATATTACTATTCGGTTTTGGTTTTTCGTTCATTTATTTCTTATAATTGCTTTTTACAATTATAAATTTCCTTTCTTTGTAATTTTTATTTTAATTTTAATAATTCATAACTACTTTATATTAATAGTAGTTAAAAAGTACTCTTTTTAGAGCTTTAGGTTCTACAAAAAGTACTTTTTTGTTTACATTTTATGTTGGTAATATTTTACGTAAACTTTACGGTTTAGGTCTAGTCGAATTTCTCTACTTTATACTGTTGCATTACTGCAAAGCCGTTTCCATTTAAATAAAGCATCCAAAAATTTGGCTACCAGATTGCCACTCAAATCCGTATCTTAATCCATAAAATATTTCTGATAACAGACAGCCTAGAAGTTTTCCTTGAAACATTGCTATAATATTAGTTTCTTTTGCAATAGCTATTTCATAACAATTTCTAATTATTATTTGGCCAAATAATAATAGCTTTTAAGTTAATCCCAAGACTATCACTCAAAACAGGCTACGCTATATATTGCTATATAGGTTAAGTAAAACGCGAAAATAGGAAAATTAATATATATGCCATTATATATTGTCCTAAATTCTTATCTCCTAAACACACACAGGCTTGGCGTCCCGCGCATATCTAAGAAATTCTATGTGTGCCATTTAGTGGATTTTTAGCCCCACCCTCATAGTACGCAATATTACTAGGATACTGCACCAACGATTTTAATTATAACATATTCTTTTATTTTTGTAAAGAGTCCACCTGTATAAATTTTCCATTTGCTGAAATTTTTTTATATGTAAATTATTTGTTTATTTACAGATTTTTCTATTAGTCTTTATTTTGCGCCTTACGGATTTTTTATTTTGTATTATTTCTGTAATTAAAATATTATATTACATTTTTCACATTGGGTAGACTTTTTTCTTTTTTTGTGATATAAAGTATATAGTAAAAATATTTATAGGGAGACATAATTAGTAATGTTTAAATTAAAGAAAGTTGCTGTTAAGCTTAGAAAGACAGTCAAAATTTCGGTTATATTGACATTTGCAGTTGTAATAGTTTTATGTGCTATTGATTTAGTTTTTAGACAAACTTATAGTGTTAGTTTGAATGGCGAACATATTGGATATACTTCTGATAAAATTGCTCTTCAAAAAAGAATTAACGACTATATTAACTACGGAAATAAGGATGACATTGCATTTGTTGAAGTTAATAATTTGCCTACTTATAGTGTTTGTATGCTTAAGAAAAATATTGAAACTAATGATGATGAAATCTTTAGCAAAGTTACGGAAAATAGTACTGCTTATTATACATATTATGCTATTACTGAAGATAATGAGGAGAAGGTTTATGTAGCTAATTTCCAAGATGCTGAAAATGTTCTTCAAAAGTTAAAAGATAAAAATAGTGATAATTCTGATAAATTAGGAATTGTTAAGAAATACGATACTGCTATGGCTGAAATTACTTCTGTCGATGATTGTGTTAGTAAAATTTATAAGGAAAAGCCTAAGAAAATTGTTGTTGCTTCTGCTTATCAAAGTAGACCTAAGACTATAATTAATTCTCAAAGCGTTCCTACAAATCTTGGTGTTTCACTTGTTCAACCTATTTCTGGTATTATTAGTTCAAGATTTGGTATTAGAAGAAGAGATAATCATAAGGGACTTGATATTGCTGCACCAAAAGGTACTGCTATTATGGCTTCAGCTGGTGGCACTGTAATATTCTCAGGTTCTGGTTCTCCATATTCAGGATATGGAAATATTGTAGTTGTACAGTCTAGCCCTTCAGTAGTTATTTTATATGGACATTGTACTTCTTTATATGTAAGAAAAGGTGAAACTGTTGCTCAAGGACAAGTTATTGCTTCAGTTGGTTCAACTGGCATTTCTACTGGTAACCACTTACATTTTGAAATTAGATATAATGGGACAGCTGTTAATCCTCAGAATTACATATATAATTAAAATTAGGCTTATGCCTAATTTTTTTGTGAAATTATATGGTTTACTTTTTCTTGAATATATTGATTAATAAAAATAATCTCTGTGAAAGAGATTATTTTTTATATTACATATAATAAAATGCATAAAAAGTGTAGTATACTTGCTGTTAATACACATAAATGAAATACTGCATGCATATATTTTATTTTTTTTCCTAGTCCGTAAAATATTGCTCCTAGTGTATAGATTATTCCTCCAAGAACTAAGAGTACTATTGCTGGCATACTTAGTACCTGTAGTATAATATTAAATCTAAATATTATGCACCAACCCATTGCAATTTCTAATATCATTGATATTACTTTAAATCTTTTTATATCTAATGCATTTAATATTATTCCTATTATCGCTAGTGCCCAAATTACACCAAATATTGTCCATGCATCTATCGTTGATACTTGCATTATTGTTACTAGTGCAAATGGTGTGTATGAGCCTGCTATTAGTAAAAATATTGAACAGTGGTCTAGTACTTGAAATACCTTTTTGGAAGTTCCTTTTCCTCTAAGCCCATGATAAATACTTGATATTGTGTATAGTATAATCATTGATATTCCATATATTATAGAACTCAGTAATGAGTATGGTTTATGGTGTATTGCTGAGAATATTATACATAGCACTAATGCTGTAATTCCTAACGCTCCTCCTACTATGTGTGATACCATATTAAATATCTCTTCACCTTTTGTATATGTGGGCAGTTCCCTGTCCTTAAATTTTGTTTTTACCATATTTTAATTGATTGTATTTTCTCCTTTTTGCTTTATCTTCTAACGCCTTGCATAAGAACGTCTTTATCTGTAACAACGTCAAATTCATATCTATATGATGTAACTCTTATTTTTCCATTATGTAGTTCTTCTACTATCTTCACTGGTAAATCTGTTTTTTTAGCTAAGTATAATTTTACATTTTTCACGTCGTCTTCTACATAAAATACGTCACTTGATTGAATTCCTGATATAACATAGCAGTCTACTGTTTCTACTTGCTCAGTGTTTAGTTTGAATTTAAAACAGTCTGTTATCATATCCCCTAAAGTTGTAGGTCCTAAAAAGTTTGTTGTTATGTTAGCTATATTTTTTGTTGATAATGACCTACTTGTTCCATCTTCTTCAAGTGTACTTACTCTGTTGCTATCATAGTATTTTACTGTCTTTGAATTTCTTCTAGTTGTTGATATTGTTTTTACTTTATCGTCTTTTTTAAAAATCTCATGTTTTTTTATTTCGTTTGATACGTCATTGGTTATTTCTTGATATGCATTTGGCATTCTTTCATATTGTTTAGTTCTTCCTACTATAATGCTTAGTGTTACTAGTTTTTGCACTACTAAAAATACTATTACTAGTACTACTAATAATATTGATACTATTATTTTGTCTTTTGGCGTTAATACTTGGAAGTAGCCTTTTACAGCTTCTCTAATGTTGGTGTTTCCACCATAATAATAACTATTTTTTCCCATTCATTTTTTCCCTTTTCTTTGGAATTTATACGTCTATTATATAGGTTTATTATATATTTTTCAATAGTTTTTTATAAGTTTTTTAAGTTTTTATATGAGATGTTTTGTCGAAGTTTTTATAATTTTATTAGATTTAAAATAAGTCTTTTCAAGTTAGTATTAATAGCTTAAAGAGCTTAATTTATTTGCGTATTGGAAATGATAGTATTCCACTTGAATATGGAGCAATATCGTATTGTTGGTAGTATATATTTATCATTCCACTCTTTATGTAATAGTTTTCTATTCTAAAGTTTTTGCTTGTTAAACAACAATAATTTTCAAAATAAATATTGTTTCCTTTGTCGATATTTGTTTGTATTTGTCCATTTATGTTGTCAATTAAATTTGATACATAATTTGGATTTTCAAACCATCTTGATAGTTTTATCATTTCTGATTCGTTTAAATCCCATGTTTGTGCTGTTCTCATTGTATTTCCATGTGCTCCACCTGTAAATCGGTATTCGTCTATATATAGACTTACTATTGGTTGGTAATTGTATGTAACTGTTACTGTTGATATTATTTCATATGTCATGGTTGGATATCCGTTTTTCTTATTGTATTCATATAATTGCTTTGCTTCTTCAAATAATGTAGTTTCACATTCTTTTTGTAGTGTTGTCGCTTTTTTATAATTATATACATTAAATCTTTCGCTATTGAATATCTGTGGATATTCTATTTTATATTTTAATATTACTGTTCCTTTGTAAGTTAAATTCTTTTGTAATACTCTTTTTTCTACTTTTATCATATTTAATTTTCATCCTTCCTTGAGGATATTTTTTCAATTTTAATTTTATGTATAAAAATATCCTACTAAATTATTTTATTTAGTAAGATATTTTATTGTGCTAATTTTTTTATATTATTTTTAATTTTTTATTATTTTTTACTAATTTTTATTATTTTTTCATTATTATTTTTCAAAATATTTCTTTGCTTTTTCTAGTACTAATATTGTAATTACATCACAGATATAACCCAATTCAATTAGTTCTAATGCTTCTTCAAATGTGCATTTGAATATTCCTATGTATTCACTTTCGTCTAGATTTTGCTCTTTTATTTTTTTGCATTTTCGTGCAAGATATATGTTTGTTCTTCCTTTAGATGTTGCTATGTCTTGATAACATTGTTCTATTAATGGTATCATTTCTTCTGGAATATAGCCTGTTTCTTCTAATAGTTCTCTTTTTGCTGCAACTAATGTTTCTTCTCCTTTTTCTACTAAACCTGCTGGGCATTCTATTCCAACTGTTCTTTCACAATGTACACGTGGTTGAACTACAAATAATAATTCTCCATCTTCAGTTTCAGTTAATATAATGCAAGAATTTGGTTCGTTATTGTTTTTTAAATATCTTTCCCTATTTATTGTTTCTCCATTGTTTAATTTATAGTCTGCTTGTATTATTTTTAGAAATCCCTCTGGTACTTGTTTTTCATTTGTTATTTCTATTGTTTTATATTTTTCTATTAATTTATTTAATTCTTCTAGTTTTCCCTCTCTCATATTTACTCCTTACATTTATTATAAAATAAAACTGACGTTTTTTACATCAGCTTTATTTTTATTTTATTTTTTATCTTCTTTTCCTTTATTAGCTAAACCCTTTGCTGCTTCAAGTAATTCTATTGGAAGTGTAAATATTACTGTATTTGATTGGTCACTACTTAAATCTGTAAGTGTTGCTAATGTACGTAAATGAAGTGCTCCTGGAGTGTCATTCATTATTTTTGCTGCTGCAGCTAAATTTGTTGCTGCTTCTTTTTCTCCTAAAGCTTTTGTTATAACTGCTTGTTTTTCTCTTTCGGCTTCTGCTACTGTTGCTATAACTCTTTTCATTTCCATTGGCAATGCTATATCTTTTAATTCGACATTTTCTACTTTTATTCCCCAAGGGTCTGTTGCTTCATCTACTATTTTACATATTTCGTCACTTAATTTGTCTCTTTCAGTTAATAATTCGTCAAGTGATACTGAACCTACTATATTTCTCATTGTTGTTTGTGCTAATTGGCTTACTGCATAATTAAAATTCTCAACTGAAATTATTGCTTTTGAGGCATCGAATATTTTGTAATATAAAACTGCATTTATTTTTATTGATACATTGTCTCTTGTGATTGCTTCTTGCTCAGGAACGTCTACTGTTTTTGTTCTAATGTCTACTTTCTTGAATGTGTTTATAATTGGCCATATTATGTGCCATCCTGGCTCTAGTATTTTTGTGAATTTACCAAATGTAAATAGCACTCCTCTTTGGTACTCATCAATTTGTTTTATTGATGCTAATGCAATTACAATTATTATTATAATTAATGGTAATAATAGTTCCATATTTTCCTTCTCCTTTCGCTCGCTTTGCTCGCTCATCGCCATCCAGTTTTTTTGAAAAACTGTTTGGCAATCCTATTACTTTTAGTCTAGCTTAGGAGCACCAACTGGACAAGTTGCTGCACAAGTTCCACATTCTATGCATTTTGTTTCATCAATTACGTATTTGTTATCTCCTTGTGATATGCATTCTACTGGGCATGATGCTGCACAAGCTCCGCACATTACGCACTCGTCTGATATTTTGTATGCCATATTTATCACCACCTTTATATGTATTTAAGTTTTTAAGGCTTTACTTATAAACCTTTCCATAATGTTATTTCCTCATTACATTTAATTATATGTCGTCATCTATGCTGGCATTCTTTTGTTCTTTTTTATCCATTGCTTCTATTTTTTCTAGTTCTTTTATTTCTTGTTCTTCTAGTTTTTCTTGATTGTCGTCAGTGTTTTTATTGTCTTTTATTATTGTAATTTCTTGTGCATTATATTTCTTCTTGTAATTATTTCCTTCTTCATCTTTTAGCTTTACTGTTATTATTTCTTTTAAAACTTCCACACCGTCAACTGTTCCTTCGCCACTCTCTGTTTTAACTATTGCTCCTATGTGTGGTAGTTTTTTCATTTTTTCTTCATATACATTTTGTTCATATTTTAAACAGCACATTAGTCTTCCACAATTTCCTGTGATTTTTGATGTATTTAATGATAAATTTTGTTCTTTTGCCATTTTTATTGATACACCGTCAAAGTCTTTTAAAAAACTGCAACAACATAATTTTAGTCCACATATTCCGTTTCCTCCAAGTAGTTTTACTTGGTCTCTTATGCTAATTTGTCTAAGTTCTATTCTCGTTCTAAATATACTTGCTAGGTCTTTTACAAGTTCTCTAAAGTCTACTCTGTTGTCTGCTGTAAAATAAAATATTAATTTAGAATTATCAAATAAATATCTTGTTTCTACCAAATTCATATTTAGATTGTATTCTTTTACTTTTTTCTTGAATATATCAGATGCTTTATTTTCTTCTTCTATATTTTCTTCTTGGTGCTTTATGTCGTTTCTTGTTGCAATTTTTATAATATCTTTTAATGGTTCCTTTAGTTTAGTTTCGTCTATTTCCCTATTTAATATTTTCACAGTTCCAAATTCTTGTCCCATTTTTGTCTCCACTATAACTTGATCACCAATTTTTAATTCTAAATCATTTGGATTGAAAAAATATGTTCGTCCATTTTCTCTAAAGTTAACTCCTACAACTTTCTTCATTTATCTCTATCTCCTAGCTCTTTGTTATGTTCATTATTAAGTAGTCTATGCACATTTCATAATTGTTATTTGCTAATATTTTTTGCTTTGTCTTTTCAACTACTTCTATGGCATCTAACATTTGATTTTTTAATAATATTATATTTAAATAATTTAATATGTCTAATATATTGTCTTTCTGATTATATAATGTGTCTGAGTTGTTGAATAATTCTAATTTATTTCCTTTTTTAAGGTTTTCTGCTATTCGAAGTAATTCTTCATAATTCTTCTTTCTTTCTTCTATTGTATCTATTTTTTCAAGACTTCCATCTAATAATTCTATTAAATTATTTAGTTCTGATTCTGAATATTGATTTAATTTATTTTCTACTTTTAGGTATTGCTTTAATTCGTTCTGTGTTAATATATTAAAGTTTATTTTTATGCACCTTGATTTTATTGTCGGTAATATTTTACTTTCATTTGATACGATTAATATTATAACTGAGTATTCTGGTGGTTCTTCTAGTGTTTTCAATAAACAGTTTTGGCTTTCTTCTGTCATTAAGTCTGCATCATCTATTATATACATTTTTTTGTTTGAGATTATTGGTTTTTCTATAATTCCTTCTTGCATTTGTCGTATATTGTCAATTTTTATTTTTTTATTTTCTGGAATTATTTCATAGTAGTCTGGATTTGAATTTGCATCAAATTTTATACATGAGTCACATTGATTATTACATTCGGCATTTTTTAGGCACATTATGTTTTTTGCATATTCTCTTGCAATTAGCTTTTTTCCAATGCCAGCATTTCCTATGAACATATAACTGTTTGCTATTTTTTTGTTTTTTATTGTGTTTTCTAAATATATTTTTATTTCTTTATTTCCAATTATTTTTTCAAACAATTTTTATTTTTCCTCTTTCTTATTTTTTATCTACATTACCAAACTTGCTAAATGGCCAAAATCTAAATGATACTATACTTTCTATTTTTTCAAGTGGAATACACCCAAATGACCTACAGTCTCTTGATACTGAACGGTGGTCTCCCATTGCAAATACTGTGTTTTTTGGTACTGTAAATTTGTTAAATGCTGATGTGTATGTTGTTGTTCCTTCATCTAAGTAGTCTTCTTGTAATTCTTCATTGTTTATATATACTTTTCCGTCTTTTATTTCTACATAGTCTCCTGGTAGTGCTATTACTCTTTTTATATAACTTGTTTTCTTTAATTCTAATACATAATATGAAAATTTGCTAAATATTGAATTGGGTTGATAGTTATATTGTGCTATTGGGCTTTCTATATTTATTTCATCTGGTTCAAATTTCTCTTTCGTTGGTGCCTCAAATGTTATTATGTCTCCTCTTTTAGGCATCTTTTTGAAAGTTCTTGGTATCCTATTTAACCATAGTTTATCACCTTGACTTAAAGTTGAATACATTGAGTCCATTTGCACTGTTGTAGGTGTTCCTATAAAATATTTTACTACTAATGCTATTACTACTGCAATTAATAAGCAGTATATCCATTCTAGTATGTTTTTTAGTTCTGGGCTCAATTTTGATTTATTTTCTTCTGAATTCATTCTTTCTCCTCTTTCAATTATTTGTTTTCTGATTTTTCTTATGTTTTGTCACAGGTATTTTTAATATAACTTCTGTACCTTTTCCAACTTCGCTTTTTATATCAATGCTTCCTTTATTTTTTTCTATTATTTCTTTTGCAATTGATAAACCAAGTCCAGTTCCGCCTGATTGTCTTGTACGTGCTTTGTCTACTCTATAAAAACGTTCGAATATTCTGTCTAGGTCTTCTTGTGGTATTCCTATTCCATTGTCTTTTATTTTTACATAGGCATCACTATGTACAAATCCTACAAATATGTCTATTCTTCCACCTTCACTTGTGTATTTTACACTATTACTAATTATATTTATTATTACTCGTTCTATTCCTTCTTTAT
>CAQYCU010000052.1 GCA_948919095.1 uncultured Clostridia bacterium
AAAATGCTAATTACTTCTCTTGCATTTTCTCTAACTATATCATTTACACCAATTAAAGCAAGTATTTTCTTCTCATTTGCAACATATACAATGCTGTTTCCCTTTCGTGCAAGTTCTTCTTCATCTTTTATATATGGATTTTCAATATTATACTTTTGCAAAATTTTTGAATTACCTAGAATTATTTTATTTTCTTCAACTGTTCCAATAATTCCAAGACCTGCAATATTTTCAAATTCTTTAACATCAATCTTTTCAATTTTATTTTCTTCTAAATAATTTTCAAATGCTTTTCCTATTGGATGTGTTGACTTACTTTCAATATTACCAACTATTTGTAATAGTTTTTTTTCAGACATATCACTATAATTCTTGATTTCAGCAATTTTTAGTTTTCCATAAGTTAACGTTCCCGTTTTGTCAAATACAATTGTGTCAGCCTTTTGTGCATTTTCCAATATTTCGCTTTTCTTTACTAATATTCCGTTACTTGCACATAAGCCCTCACTTACAACTATTGCAAGTGGTGTTGCTAATCCTAAGCTACAAGGGCATGCCACAACTAATATAGTAATAAATATTGATAATGCCATGCTAAAGTCTTGACCAATTATCATGTAAATTATAAATGAAATAATTGCTATAACTATTACTGTTGGTACAAAATATCCTGAAACTGTGTCTGCAACTTTTGCAATAGGAGCTTTAGTATTGCTGGCTTCAACGACAGCTCTGACTATCTCAGATATTGTACTTTCTTTCCCAATTCTCTCTGCTTCATATTCCAAATACCCATCATAGTTTATACTTCCTGCAATTACATTGTCCCCATCTTTTTTAGCTACTGGCTTGCTTTCACCTGTTATAAAAGATTCGTCCAAATGTGATTTTCCTGAAACAATTTTTCCATCTACTGCAATCTTTTCTCCTGGCTTAACTATAACAATATCACCTTTTTTTATTTCATCTAAAGTAACTATTTTTTCAGTATTACCTATTTTTATTACAGCATTTTTAGGAGTTATTTTAACTAATTTCTTTATTGCTTCCTTAGTTTTGTCAGTACTAATTCCATCAATATATCTGCCTAGTTTTATAAAATAAATTACAATCGCAGTAGATTCAAAATATAAGTCCATTGTGTAATTATGATTTCCTTTAATTATCATATACATTCCATATATGCTATATAAAAAACTACTAATTACCCCAATTCCAACTAATGTATCCATATTAGGAGTTTTGTGGATTAGATTTTTGTATCCATTTTTTAAAATATCATATCCATATATTAAAAATATAATTGTTAACATAAACAGTGTAACTGTATAGTTTATTGGATTAGTATGAGGGTCTAATAAATTAATCGTTGGTAGATTTATCATATGTCCCATGGATATATACATTAAAATTACAGCTAGTATTGAAAATACTATGATTTCAAACTTCTGCCTCTTGTTATCTTTTTCTAAATTTATTTCTTTAAATTCTCCTAGGCTTTTAAAGCCTGCTTGTTTTACAAACTCCTCTATGTCCGCTTGTTTTAATTTTTTCTCGTCATATTCAATTGTTGCATTTGCCATTACTAAATTAACTGAAGCTTTTTCTACTCCAGCTTGTTTGTTTAAATATTTCTCAAGTCCATTAGAACAAGCACTACAAGTCATTCCATCAATAGAAAGTATTATTTTTTTCATATCTTATTCCTTTGCCTCAAACCCTATATCTTCAATTTTTTCTTTCATTGTGCTTTCTTCCACTTCTTCTTTTGATATAACTTTAACAATACCAGTTTCGTGGCTTGCTTCAACATTTTCCACTCCATCTATTGTTAATAATGCATTCTTTACTCTGTTTTCGCATCCTCCACATACCATTCCTTCAACATTAATAATTGTTTCTTTCATAATTTTTCTCCTCTCAATTTTTATAATATTAAGAATAAAGTTCTGACTTAACTAACTGCTTTTAAAACTTATTCTTCCAATAATGCTTGAAATTTATTACTAAATTCTGGATTATGTTTTTTTAAGTTTATTGGTTTCAAACTTTTATCTGTAAAACAATGTTTTGTTTCACCTAGAAGTACAACTTTTCCAGTTTCTTTGTCTGTCATTTCATAACCAACAGTCATTCTTACTCCTGAATATTCTTTTACATACGGTCTAATAACTATTGTATCGCCAAATGTAACATGATATTTATATGTGCAATTTACTCCTAATACTGGAATTGTTATATTATTTTCTTCTAATAATGAAAATGACATTTTTATACTTTCAAGCCATGAGCATCTTGCTTCTTCCATATATCTAATATAATTTGAATGGTGTACAACACCCATTTTATCTGTTTCATAATAGTTAACTTTTCTTTCAAATACAAATTTCATTTTCCCTCCTAGTTATTTATTAAATTTTTTAAATAAATTTATTAGTTCATCGATTATTTCTATTTTTCCCTCTTCATTGAACAATTTTCTAAGTTTGCTGTATCATGCTTTATTACTAGCATTTCTAAGTTTTTTTCTAGTTGAAAAAGTGCTATTTTACAGCTACCCCATTAAATTCTTTGAAACTTATTAAAACTTATTAATTTTTTTCTTAGTCTTAATTACAATACATACTATATCATATTATAATAGAAATTTCAATTAAATGTAAGCATTTTTTAACTCTATTTTAGAAAATAGAATTAATCTTTTCAATTTCTTTTTCTTTAAATTCATGAAATACACTTGTATATGTATTTAATGTTACTTGAATATCTTTATGCCCTAAAATTCTTTGTAAAACAACTGGACTTACTCCATTTTCAATACATCTTGTTGCAAATGTATGTCTTAACATGTGTGTATTTACTTTGCTTTTAGTAATATTACATTGATATACTGTTTTAGTTTTTCTTCCACCTTTTATTCCTACTCTTTTTTTGTAAACTCTTATATCTGCATTTTTACATAGTTTTTGAAATCTTGCATTAAAGTTTGTAGCATGAATAAAGTTGCCATTCTTTAAAAACAAAAAACCTCTTTTTTTATCAATTTTGTATTCTAATAATTTATCATATAATGAATCTAATATTGGTACATCTCTCATTCCTGCATAAGTCTTTGTAGTATTTTCTAACAAAATTCTTCCTTTATCAACATGACTTAATGTTTTCCTTACATATATTTTCTTATTTTCTAAATCTATATCTTCTCTTTTCAAAGCTAATATTTCACTTATTCTCATTCCTGTATATATAGCAATATAAAATACTATTGTATAATCATCATACCCCTTATCTAGTTCTTTTATAAATCTTTCTTCTTCCTCTAATGTTAATGCATCTATTTCTTTTGTTGGTTTACTTGATTTAGGTTTCATTAAGTAACCTTTTAATTCAAAAGGATTTTTATCTACTATATCTCTGATTCTAGCCTCATTAAATGCTCCTTGTAATTGTTGCCATACTTTTGTTATAACTGATTGTGAATATGAAGTAAGTGATTGGCTTTGCATATTTATTATACTTCTAGTAACATTTTGAATTGGTATATTTGCAAAAGGTAGTATCTTTTGCATTATATCTATGGTTTCTCCAATTCTTATATATGAAGCCCTTTTTATAGAATTAGTATTATACTTTAGTTCTCTAATTTCATTTGCTATATCTACTATTGACAATTTATTATTGACATCTTTTCCTGTTTGCAATTCTCTTTGTAAAAATTCCATTTTATCTTTTACTTCTTTACGTGTATTTCCATAAAATGTTTTTCTTATCTGTTTCCCATCGTTATCTTGTCCTAGACTAACTTGCCCTACCCATTTTTTTAGTGATTCTCTATAAAAAATTGTTCCTTCTCCATTTCCTCTTTTATTCAAATTTCTTGCCATTTTTTCCTCCATTCTATAAAATTAAAGATTACTCAAACATTTTGGTAGCAATTTTTTCTAATATCATTTTCTTTGTTTCCTCATCTACACAGAATTCATATATAAATACAGCTCTTTTATCAGCAATTAAATTTGCTCCACAATCTTTTATTAATGGAAAACCATAACTATGAAATCTTTCTCTTGCTTTTACAACTCCTATTCCTCTCCAATCAGAATATATTTCTGGAGTTATTGTATCTGGTAAGTCTTCAAATTTTATTTTTGATTTTTTTACTTTCATCAAATCCTCCTAACTTTAAAAGTTAGTCTTTGATTAATCAAAGACTAACTCATTTTCCTAATTATGTGAAATGTGCAATTTTAGAAATTTTAATCTATTTACACATTTGCATTTTTTCTATTTTCTATCTTTTAGCATGTCTGCTTGTTTTTCAACTTCATCTGGATAGTATAAATCAATAAGAGTTAGTATATATTTTCCAAATTCTTCATTTGAAATTTCTAAATTTCCTGTATGCTTTAAAAATTCTCTAGCAACCATACCATAAGACGATATTTGCTTTCTTGTAACAAATTCTGTTTTTTCTTCTATTCCCTCTCTGTGTAATACTTCCTTTTTAACTTTATCTAAATCTATTCCTAAAGAAATAATAAGGGCTTTATCTACTTTTCTTAATTCTCCTGTATCTAAAACTCCTATATAATATTTTAATCTTGTTTTATCTATTGCTCTAATTTGTTCTGTCAAAACAAGTGAATTTTGTTTTAATCTGTTTTTATATCCTTTAATATATACATGTGTTGGTATGATAGCTTTTGAATTTACTTTACTTGTAATTGGTGCAACTATAACAGTTGGACTATATTCATTACCTATATCATTTTGTACTATTACTACTGGTCTAACTCCTGTTTGTTCACTTCCTACATAAGTTTCATCTAATGCTGCATAAAATAAATCTCCTCTTTTTATTTCCATATTATTATTTTCCTCTATCTTTCTATAATTTTTTAAATATTCCATTTGTTCTTGAGCTTCAATCATTCTTTCTTCATCTGTTTTATCCATGCTTGCACCTAAAATAATTAAATATGTAAGTATTGCTATAAGTACAAGTATTATAAAAAATATAATTAATAAAATATTCATAATCTGATTCTCCTTTTTTTATTCAAAAGGCTACCTAAGTTTAAATAGATAGCCTTTAATTATTTTCTATCTCTTCACTTGAAATTCATTAAACGGCAATTAGCAAAATTGCTCCACAGGACTTTCACCTACCTGCTTTTGGCAGATTTGCATCCATTGCTTGGGACGGTTTTATCTCGCTCGAACTGTGGCTGTGCAAGTGTATCATTATACCTACTACTTGTCCTCGCCTTATAAGTTGCTATCTTATATTTAAGTGAAGTAATTTGTAATATTACTTTTTAACTAGCTCGAATAGTAGGAATGTATCTAATGAATTGTTATTTAATTTTCAAAGTGCTTTTTTATTCTCATAAAAAGAAATAAGTGAAAGAGTTTTATACCCTCTCACTTACTAGCTCACTAAATCGACTTTTGTCCCCCCTAGTTTTCAAAAAAATTTTTTAATTTTTTCAATCCTAGTGTTATACTTTTCTCAATTTGATTTTTTCTTACATTTTCTCTTTTGGCTAATTCTCTTATACTAATACCAGTTTCAATATTTAATTCAATTCTTCTCTTTTGTGATTCTGTTAATGCTTTTTTTGCATTTTTTAATTGTTCTTTATAAATATTAGCTATTGCTTTATCTTCTGTTCCCTTTTCTTTATCAATTGATCTTATATAAATATCTTCTTCTGTTAAATTACCTGGCTCTTCATGTCTATCTTTTTGATTTTTCACTTTAATATATGATTTTTTTGATGTTATATAAGCTTCAAATATGTCTTTACTAATTTCAATTCTACAGTCATTTTCTACACTATCTTTAAAAGATATATAGTATTGTTCAGTTTCTTCTATATATTCTAATTTATATGTATCTACATCATATTGCATTTCTCTTTCCTCCAATCAATTCAGTTTTTGTTTGAATTGATTAGAGGTGGACTACGACAATGTTTTTCTTTTAGTAAATAAAAAAAATCAAACATACAACACAACATTGCACATTTGATTATTTGAAATAGGCATAAATATATAATACTTACATCTAGTATTCTAATTATTTTTGAATTATCTTCTACATTATTATTTATACCCCTTTCCATATAAAAAACTCCCTTGCAAAGTAATTCCTAAACAAATTTCTTAAAGGAGTTTTAAATAATAAAAAAGTAAATCATTTTAATAATCAAAGTCTTATATATGTATTTGTAATTATCTTCTGTTTCTTCTATATCTTTTGAATCTACTCTCTTTTAAGACTTTGATTAAGTTGTTTGCATTATATAAAGTTCTCTCTTGCTGATGTTAAAAAAGGTGGAAAAAGGCTATAAAGGGCGAAAAAAGGCTAAATCTTTTGGTTTATGGATAAATTTTCCATTTTATATTGTGTTTACATAATTTTTATGGTATAATGTTATCGAATTTATTAAAATAGACATTTGTAGGAGGAATTACAAATGCAGAAAATCCTTATAGCTAATCCTAATGCTGAGCAAAGAATAAAACTTTGTAAAAACCTTGCAAATGATAAAAGGTTAGAAATAATAGAAACAGTTGATGGGATTACAACTTTAGAAAAGTATATTGATATTAGACCTAATGTATTAGTTTTGGATTCTTGCTTAAAAGATATAAATTGTATTGAAATAATTGATAGATTATCCACAAGTATTGCAGATAAGAGAAATAACAACATTATATTAACAACTCTAAAAGAAGAAAACTTAGATTTGTCTAATGCTGCTAAAATATACAAAGTAATCTATGATAAAGAAAATTTTGATGGTTTATATGATACAATAAATGAAATGTATCTTTTTGGAGAATATGAAGATTTAACTAATGAAGATCTTGACCTATTGTTTTGGAAATTGAAAATTCCTTTAAATTCAAATGGAACTAATTACATAAGAGAAGCTATTTTTGAATGCTACTACTACCCTGATTTACAGAAAAAATTAAAAGATATTTTTGATATAATTGGACAAAGACATAATAAACCTAATTCTGCAATACGATCCAGCTTTAGAACAGCACTAGAGCGATTAAATATGTATCGAAATTCTATTGACTGCCCTATTATGCAATATTTTGATATTGAAGAAAATATAACACCTAAAGATTTTTTAGAAATTGTTGTAATGTATTTACACCAACAAAAAGGAAAGAAGAAATAAGTTTTTATAATTAACCTATTTCTTCTTTTTTAGTTTATGCATTCTCTTTTAATTCTTTATAACATTGCATTATATTATCTATTTCCATATTGTTTATTGGTTCTGATAGAAATGTATTCAAATTTCTTCCCATAATATCATAAGCATTTTTCATATATTCATCACTTACTTTACTATTTGTAATTATATTGAATATTGGAACATTATCTTTTAAATTTTCTTTTGATTTTTCCATGATTTCTATACTGTCCATATTATCTAAGTTCATTTTTGCAAAAACAACTTCTGGTTTTGATTCTATAATTTTGTTATAGGTTTCTCTTCCCTCTGATGTTGTTCCTACTAATTCAACATAGTCTAGCTTATTTATTTTGTCTGCTATTTTATTTCTTATTTCTTCATTATTATGGGCTATTAAAATTTTTATTTTTTCCATTCTATTATCCTCTAATTCATACATAAATTCTACTGGATTTTGATATAGTGCATTTCCCTTTTTTACATCTACACCATGCTCCGTTTTTATTATATCTCCATTTGCTATTAGCAAAGTATATTTATCTTCCATATCTTTTTCTTGTCTAAAGTCAGTTTCTCCTATATTTCCAAAATGTCTAAATACATTTTTAGTTTGTTCAAATTCTGCATCTGTTATTTCAAATTCATTTTTATTTTTCTCTGCTGTTTCTCTAAGTGGCATGAATTTAAAAAATTTCCATTTGCTGATATTATAGTTATTTAGGAACTCTCCTAATTGTTCCATCTCTTTTATATTCTTCTTGCTAACTACTGTATTGATATTAACTTTAAGATTTTTATCCTTAACATAGTCTAGTATAATCTTGACATCTTCAAAATGATTTCTACCTCTTCCTAATTCTTCATTGGTATCATCATTTATTGTGTCTAATGACAACGTCAAAGAATCTAAATAATCTAAAATCTCTCTTGTTCCTTGATTTTGTGCTAAAACTAATCCATTTGTTATAAGTTTATTTTTTATACCATTTTCTCGTGCTATTTTTAGTAGTTCTTTTAAGTTTGGATATAGTAGTGCTTCTCCTCCTGTCCAAGTAATGTTGTTTACTCCATCTTTAATCAAATTATTTAATATCTCTTTATTTTCTTCATAAGTAAGATCATTAATACCTAAAAATCTGTGGCAATATTTACAATTTTGATTACATTTTGTAGTAATATTCCAACAAACTCTCTTTTTTTGCATTTTTAACATCCTTCTTTCTTTGAAATTGATACATAAATATTATATATTGTAAGAATTTTCCTGTCTATTCTCAAATTTTTAATCACTATTAAATATTTTTTAACACAAAAAAAAGAATACCCTCGTTTTTTAGGATATTCTACCTATTTGTTTATATTCTTGCTTATTAACTTTTTAAGTATTTTTTTATAAATTTTTTATCTACTTGTGTTAGCATATCTTTTATATACACCAAATTTATGCTTAGTTCTGGCAATTTTATAGGTACTTCTACCTCATATAATTCCCCATTTTCTAATTGTTTTTTTACTGCTTCTTTCATTACGTATGCTATTCCTAACCCATTCATTACTGCTTCAACTCTTATCTCTGTTGTATCACATTTCATGTTTGGTGTTATTTTTACGTTATATTCTTTTAAAACTTTCATTAAGTTTTTAGTAGAAATAGTATAGTCAAAATTTAATATATATCGTAAATCTTCTAATTCTTTTACATTTTCAATTTTTAATGGTTCTTTTGCAACAAATATATTATTTACTTTCTTTAATTCTTCAATTACAAATTCATCTGTTTCTGTTGGTATAACATCTGTTATTACAAAATCTAATTTATAATTCTTTAACATTTCAAACATTTCACTTGAAACAGCTCCACAAGTTAAGCCTACATTTAAGTTTGGATAATCATCTTTAGCTTTTTTTATATATTCCATTAAGTAATAATTCGTTAAGTGTGATTGACACCCTATATTTATTGTGCCATTAGCCAAATCGTTTTGTTCTTTTATTACTTTCTCTGCAAAATCAAATGAAGAAATACTTTTATTTATAAGTTCATATAATTGCTTTCCCTCTTCTGTTAATTTTACACCATCATTTTCTCTGTTAAATAATTTTACATCTAGTTGTTTCTCTAAATTCTTTATTTGCATACTAATATTAGCAGGAGTAAAATCTAACTTTTCACTTGCTTCTGTATAGCTTTTAGAATTTGCAACAGTACAAAAAATTTTATAAAGATTGTAGTTTATATTAGACATAATAGCACCTCTCAATCTCTATTATTGTACCATATTATGTTAATAAAGTAAAGAGTTTTGCTCTATTTATAGGCAAAACTACACTTATTTCTTATTATTTTGCTTTGAATATAATAAATCTGCTTTTCTTATATCAAATTTTGTTCCTATCTTTAAATTAAGACTTTTAACATATTCTATTAGTTTCTCTACACTTTGTTCTGCATTTTCTACTTCTTTTGCTTCTATTTCTATAAAAGTTCCTAAATCTGTTATTTCTTGAATATATGCTATATATTCATCATTTTCATACATATAATTTTTGTCAATCATATTTAAGTATCTTGTATAACCTAACATATTCAAATGTTTTTCTGCATCTTCTATATTTACTACCTTTAATACAGATTTTTCTGTACTTATTTCAAATCCTTTATTATTATGATTACGTCTTTTACAAACTATTTTTTTGTCCTCTTCATTTACATATCTAATAATTAATGTATCTGTAATTTTTCCGTTTTTAGGTGCAAATTCATTAGTTTTATCATTTTTCATATATATATCATCTAATG
>CAQYCU010000053.1 GCA_948919095.1 uncultured Clostridia bacterium
TCCTGATTTTCTTGCATTTAGTTTTTCATTTAAATCTTCTCTACTTTCTATCTGTACTGGTTCTTGTTTTAGATATGTTGAACATTTTGCAAATGTAGTAAATAGTTGGTTATCTAAATCATTTCTATCCGTTACAACTACTATACTAGGATTATTTAATGATTTTATCATGTTTCCAGCATAAAATACCATTGAAAAACTTTTTCCGCTTCCTTGTGTATGCCATAAAAGTCCTGCTTTTCCTGTTCTGTTATCTATTGCCGTTTCTGTACTTGCAATTGCTTTCTTAACTCCAAAGTATTGATGATATGCTGATAAAATTTTAAAATCTTCACTCCATAATATAAAATTGCTAATTATATCTAATAGTCTATCTTTTCTAAACATTCCATTAAATAATGTTTGGTGTGTTGGCATATTCTCTAATACTTCATCTGAATCTTCTATCTTTTTCCATTCTGAAAATCTACTCCACGGACTGGTTATTGTTCCTGCTCTAGCTTGTGCTCCATCACTTACTACCATAAATTGATTATAATAAAATAGTGTTGGTATATGTACTTCCTTGTATCCCATTAATTGATGATATGCATCTATCAATTTAACATCTTCTCTTATTGTAGATTTTAATTCTATCACAACTAAAGGCATACCATTTATAAATATAATTATATCTGGTCTTTTTTCACTATGTTCGATGATTGTATATTGATTTATTGCTTTGAATGTATTGTTTTGGATATTGTCTAAATCTAATATTTTAACAGTTTTATATTTAGTTTCTCCATTTTCTTGAATAGGCACAGGTATTCCCTCTAATAAATATTTTGTAAATTGCTTATTATTTAATATAGTATTATTATGATCTAAATTTCTAATAAGTCTTAATGCTTCTTGTATTTGTTCTAATTTGATACCCTTATTTATTTTTTCTATTGCTTGTACTACATCTTCTTCTAACAATACTTTAGAGAAGTCTGTTCTTTCCATTTCATATCCATTTATACATTCATATCCTAGATTTCGTAGCATCTCTATTGTTACTTTTTCTAGTGTTTCTTCATCAAACATAATTGCCTCCCTTAATTTATTTTAATGAATCTAAATTTATTATCTTTCCATATTTTAAAATAATTATAGTATATATCTTGATCTATATCACTATCATTAATGAAATTATAGTAATATAAAATATATTTTGCTAACCAATTATCAGTTTTAAAATCCACTTTGTTTGTATTATTAAACAATTTTTTTTTGAAATTTTCTATTAATGAATTATATAGTTTCACATTATGAGTACATATATATTCAAGAATTACACCTTTAACTATTTCACTAACATAGTTTTCTTCATTTATTATACCTTCAATTATTTTTTTGGGAATATAAATATTATTATTAAATATAATATCTAATACATATAGAGTTGCTATATATTGTTCATTATCTATAGTCTGTTTTAATGTATCTATTATAATATTTTTTGCGTTCTCTATATTAGTTAAATTTTCATTTAATATTTTTGTAATATATTTTGAGTATTGAGGATATTTAATCATATAATTTATTAAGTAAAAAATAGATGCATTCTTTTCTTTTTTTCTTAAATCTTCTACATACTCATTTTTCTGTTTTGAGAGAGTTTTAAATAAATACTTTAGAGCACCCTTTCTATTATAATATTTCAATTCATCTTCTGCTTTTTGGATACTTTTAAACAAATCATTTTTATTTGCAAAGTACATTTTATTATTATTAATCTTCTTTACTCTATTTATATTTATTAGATCCTTTATTTGTGAAAAATCTATAAAAGGAAAACTTGAAATACTTGTTTTTTCAAGTTTGATTGATAATTTATATTTATCATAAATCTTTTTTATTTTTTCTAAATTTCTATCTGCTTCATCAAGTGTATTACAATAAATAACTGCATCATCTACATATCTTCTAAGTGTTGGATTATCAATTTGTTGAACAATTTCCAAATCAATTTGACTTTGTATTAATTCACTTATTATTCTTGAAGTAAATGGTCCTGTTATTATTCCTTTCGTTTCATTAGAATTCATCATTCTTGTTGCTTTATCAACTTTTTCTAAGTATTTATATTCTGCTGTTTTATTTTCATTCCCTCTATACATATTAATTGCTTTTTCATATCCATATAGACCCGCAGGTATGTAATGTGTATAAATACCATCATAAAATTTTTCTAAATCATATTTAATACAATAATGCTTTCCTATACTTAAAACCATCTTTTCATTTTGACTTTTAATATAATTAGATCTGTGTTCTTTTATTGGTATATTAAATAAATTATCTTCATATAGCAATTTTGAATGTGAATATGGATTATTTTCTATTTTTTGTATTAAACTATCAATTATTGTATTTTCATTAAATAACGTATTTACAAGATTTATATATGATACTGGATTTGGTAAATAAATATTTCTTAATCCTCCATCATCTTTTGGTATATATATTTTTAATGGTATTGATTCTTTATTTATTTTATCTACTTTTTTAGTAATTTTTGATAAACCTTCTGTTGAAATATATTCAGGAAATATTTCTGATACCATACCATAATCTGCTAAATCCATTTTTAATGCTTTTATTTCTTCTTTTTTCATTTCTATCCCTTTTTCTTTTATTAAAATAACTATTTGTATTACTAAATTTCAATATTATCGAGGTCAATTTCTCCATTCATTAACTTTGGTAGTAATGTATCTCGTAGTTGTTCTAAATTTTTATTCTCTAACTTGTTTTCAATATATTTGTTTAACATTGGTGACATAATTTGATTCATTTCATTAAGTTCTTCTGAACTTGGAATAAGAACTTCTGAAGTATCTAATTCTCCTCTTTTTATATGTCCCATTGTTGTTGCTTTTCCTGCTGCTATTTGTATAAATTTATCTAAATGCTTTAGTGTCCAAAAATAATAAAACCATTTAGGATATTTATCAGATGTTACCTTAAATATATGCTGATTTAGTCCTGCTTTGCCACTGTCCCATATAGTCATACATAATGTACCAGACCAAGCAAATAATACATCTCCATTATTTATAATAACTTCTGGATCAATATTACTTTTACATCTTTCTGTTTCAGCAGATATTCCAGAATTCATTTCCTTTATTTTTATTACAGGCAATCCAATTTCATTTTCTGGTCTATATTTTTGCATTGCTAATCCGTTTTTATAATTGGCAATAGATGAAAGATTAGATATTTCATAATCTTCCAAGCCCTCTATCCACTCATTAAATTTCAAACGCATTATTTCATACAAATTATTATTTATCTGATTGTTTAATTCTATTTTTTTATCTATATCAGATAATATTTTTGCTATTTTATTTTGAGTAACCATATCAGGTAATAATATAGGTAATTTCAATTGTGCCGTTATTCCTAGATAAGCTCTAGTACTTCCTGATCTTGCCCAACTATTTAAAACATTTTGAAAATATGAACTATCAAAATAATATTTTAAATACATATTGTTAATATTATCTTTAACCCTATAATATGTAAGTTGAGGAGTCAATACTATTTCATCAAATTCTGTATCAACTATTGCAGTCAAACCTATTGTAGCTTTATGAGACAACAGCACATCATTTGGTTTTGAAAATCCTTTATCCAAGCTATCCCTTGTACTTTTAGAAATATATTTACAAGTATTATAATTTATTTTTCCGCTATTTATATCTGAAACCATTATAAATGGTATTCCTTTTTTTACATAATCTTTACTTGTTGGGTGCTTTCCACCATGATTTCCATCCATAGGTTTTTCTAACATTTTTAATTCTACTAGTTCTTCTACTGTATATTCCTTAAATTCCATATCCAATAGCCTCCAAGTTCTTCTTAATTTCTTCTTCCAACTTATGAGACTCTTCAAATTGTGCTTTTAAATCTGTTGTTAAGTTTTTCATCTTCTCTTCGAATGGTATTCCATCATCTTCTTGTTCTTCTGTTCCTACATATCTACCTGGTGTTAATACATAATTATTTTCTTTTATTTCTTCTATTGTCGCTACCTTACAAAATCCTGCTACATCTTCATAATTTTCATCATTTTGAAAATTATGATACGTACTTGCAATTTTAGATATATCACTTTCATCTAGTTCTCTTAGCTTTCTTGTAACCATTGTTCCTAAATTTCTAGCATCTATAAACAATGTTTTTCCTTTTTGCTTTTTATTTCTGTTTAAAATCCATATACTACAAGGTATTGTTACTGTATAGAACAAATTTGATGGCATTGCTAATATACAATCAACTAAATCTGCTTCTATTAAGTTCTTTCTAATTTTTTCTTCCTGTCCACCAGCTGATAATGAGCCATTTGCAAGTATAATAGCTGCTTTACCGTTCATAGAAAGTTTTGATACCATGTGTTGAACCCAAGCAAAGTTTGCATTTCCTTTTGGTGGTATTCCGTATTTCCATCTTGAATCATCTACTAGTTTTTCTTGTCCCCAGTCTGATATGTTAAAAGGTGGATTTGCTAAAACAAAATCGGCTTTTAAGTCTTTGTGTAAATCATTATGAAATGTATCGTCTGCAAATTTGCCTAATCCATCATTATTAATTCCTCTAATTGCTAAATTCATTTTTGCTAGTTTCCAAGTGGTTGGATTTTTTTCTTGACCAAATATGACTACATTTTGCATTGTACCTTTGTGTTTTTCAATAAATTTCACACTTTGTACAAACATTCCTCCAGAACCACATGCAGGATCATAAATTCTGCCTTTATATGGTTCTAATATTTCAACCATTGTTCTAACTAAACATGCTGGGGTATAGAATTCTCCGCCTTTTTGTAATTCGTTAGATGCAAATTGTCCTAGGAAGTATTCATATATTCTACCCAATATATCTTTATCTTGTGCTTCTTTGCTTCCAATTTTTATATTTGTAAATAAGTCTATTAATTCTCCTAAATTTACATTTCTATAATCTGGACTATTATAATTTTTTATTAGTACACCTTTTAGACTTGGGTTCTCTTTTTCTATTTCTTCTAATGCTTCATCAATAATTTGTCCAATATTACTATCCTTTGAGTGAACATTTAAATATTCCCACCTTGCTTTTGATGGTACATAAAATACATTATCCATTAAATAAGCATCTCTATCTTCTTCAAGTCCATATCCTTCATCAATTAAAGCTTGATATTTTTCCTCAAATGAATCTGATATATATTTTAAAAATATTAATCCTAATATTATAAATTTATAACTTGATACTGGAACAGCACCCCTCATCTTATCTGCTGATTCCCATAGTTTCTTTTCTAAATCTTTTAAATCTTCTTCCTTCATTTCGCACCTCAACTAATTATAATTATTCTAGTATATTTTATATCATAAAATGACATTTTTCTCAATAGATTGCCCTATATTCATCTTTTATATTTACAATTTAATTTTTGAAGAAGAAATTATCATAAGGATAACCCGCTTTAATATACATTTCCGTTAATTCCATCTTATACTTTTCTAGTAATTCTAAATACTTCTGTTTAAATACATTTTTACAAATCCATTCAACTCCTTTACTAGAAATAATAACCTTACCATTAACTAAAAATTTATATTCTTCTAACCCACTATTACACATATTCTTAATTGCTTTTCTAACAGTAATATCTTCTCTATCGAAATATCTGCATAGTTGTTTAATATCCATATCTTTATTCCACCAATTTTCATTATGTTCTATTTTTAGCAGCTCTTCATACTGTTTAATTCTAAGTTTTAAAAAATCTATATCTGCATCTATCAAAGATTTTTCTTTTTGAAAATATACTTGAGTAAGCCAATAATATCCTTCAATTAAAATAAAATATTTTCTACTTCTAATTTTTTCACTTCTCCATCTACAAGTTGGATGTTTTTTTATCATAACATCTATAGCTTTTCTTAAATCCATATGTGATATTTCTTTTCCATGTTTAGTTGTTATTCCTAACGCATGTAATCGATTTAAAATTTTATTATATGATAGAAAGATACTATCTAAAAATTGCTCTGAATCTGTATACATATTTTATCACTTCCTGTATGCTTAAATATCTTAATGCTAGTTTACGAGGCATTAAGATTTAGCAAAATTTATTTTGCTTGAATATGGGTAATATTTTTTATTACCTAATATTCACCAGCTTGACATTTCCTTATGACGAATATAAAAATTATGACATTAGTAGGACTTCAACTATAATTATAAATAGAATAACTACAATAAAACCAAATGAAAGTGTAGATTTTATAAAAATCTATGCTTTTATTTGCTTTGCGTAGAAGTTTGAAACCGAGCTAGGTTTCAAGAAGAGTAAGAAAAAGTTGTAAATCTTTTTCTTGCTCTTTTTCAATAAATTGCGAAAAGCAAATTTATTGAAATCATAAAAAGTTCATGTAAATGAACCTTTTTTATGAAAATCTAAAAATGCAGTTATGCAATTTTAGATTTTGGGTTGTAGGGTTGTCAAACCCTGCCATACATGACAAACTTGTTTGTCTAGTATGTTAGACATTCAAAGAATATCTTGAGCAAAGAAGGAGGTTCAAAGAAGATATGAGCTATGCTATTATACGAAATGATAAATTAACAAGAGTAGATGCACAAGGATCGTACATTCACAATGATAGAAGGTCAAAAGGTCATTCTAATAAAGATATTGATCCTACAAGAACACGTCTTAATTTTTGGTGTAAGAAAAATGAACTAACTTATATAAGAGAATTTGATAAAATGAAAAAGGAATACGATTTAAAAGGCACTATTAGAAGTAATAGTATTATCATGTGTGAAATGATGATTACTTCTGATAATGCTTTTTTTAATAAAATTGGTTTAGAAGAAACAAAAAGATATTTCAAAGAAAGTTATAAGTTTGTATGTAATTACAAAAATCTTCGAGAAAAATATATTGTTTCAGCAGCAGTACATTTAGATGAAACTACACCACATATGCATCTAGTATATATACCAGTAATTCATACAAAAGATAAAGAAGGAAATGAAATTGATAAAATATGTTGTAGAGATTTTTGGAAAGGCAGAGATAGTTACAGACAATTACAAAATGCTTTTCACAAATATGTAACTTCAAAAGGTTTCGATTTAGAACGATGTTTACCAGTAGAAGAAACTGGATCCAAACACGAGAAAATAGAAGATTTGAAGAAATTGACTAATTTTGAAAATACTAAAAAGGTATTAGATAATATAAAACTAGAATTACCAGAAACACCAAATATAAATGATATTAAACTAATAAAACTTAATAAAGAAAAAGTTAAAAATGAAATTATTAAACCAAAAGATGATAAGATTATGGAATTGTATCGAGAAAATATAAAATTGCATAATGAACTATCAAAACAAGTAAATTTAGTTAATATAGCTGAAAAATATCAAAAAGAAAGAAATGCTATACTTGCTGATAATAGAGAACTCCTTAATCAAGTAAACAATATTAAAGCAGAATATAAGGAAAAAGAATTTGATATTGAATGGAAATATAAAAATAAAATCAAAAGTTTAGAAAATGAAAATAATCATTTGCATAAAATAATAGATAAATTCTATGAAACTGTTGAAAAATTTATAGATTGGATTTGTCATAAATTTGGAATTGGTGAATCTAATGAATTAGTTAGAAATTTTGAAGAAGAAACTCATTCTTCTATCGATCCAGTAAAACAAATCAAATATGAAGAAAGAGAAAAAGAATGGGATTTAGAATTATAATAAAATCTGCCACCATTAGTGGCAGATTTCTGTAATATCTTATCTTTCCAAGTCTAGTTCTTTATAAGAATATTTGGCAACTTCACAATTTTCTAAACACAATGGTAATAAAGTTTCAGCATTTGGTATTCCCTCAAAATAACATTTAACTGGTATACTAATTCCTCCATGTGCCACTATTAATATCCTTTTCCCAGCATATTCGTTTTTAATATTATCTAAAAAGTTATATACTCTTCTAAAGAAATCTTTTATATTTTCTGCTTTATCATATTTTAAATTTTGCTTATAACTCCAAAAAGCATTAAAATCGAAATTTGTATTAGACATTCCTTCAAATTCTCCAAAATCTCTTTCTGAAACTCTTTCATCTATTATCATTCTAATATTTCTTCCTTGATTAATAATTTCAGCAGTTTGTATAGCTCTCTTTAATGGCGAACACAAAATCAAATCTATTCTTTCTTCTTTTAAAGAATCTCTAGTTATTTCTGCTTGTTGTATTCCTTTATCATTTAATTCGATGTCTGCTTTTCCTTGTACTTTTTTTAGTAAATTCCATTCAGTTTGACCATGTCTTGTTAATAATATTTCCATCTTTTTTCCTCCTAATATATTTTGTTTTTATCTTTCTATATCTCTTCTACTATAATCAAAGTCTCCATATTTTGTCCTTGCAAATAACTGATTCATTTGCCCATAAATTGTTCCAGGACATCTATCTAAGACTTTTTCGATGTGTTGTTTTACCTGTTTTGAATACATACCATTTGTTCTTACCAATACATCATTTCCAATATTAATACTTTCTCCTTTTTTGAAATGCTTATTTCCAATTAGTATTCCATCATCTAAATATTCAATTGTATCACTACTATTTTTAAGCATTACACCACAGCCATGTGGTGTTAGAGTAATCTGTTTATCTTTTAATTTTATAGTGTTTTTAGAAGATAAATCAGGATGGACTAAATAAATGTCGTTTCCAGGTGCAGTTAATAAAGTAAAGTTATCTTGTTCCCATTGACAACCTATACATATAGCATTTTTAGTAGGCATACCATAATGACTTAAGTTAATAACTTCTTCACTTGCTAATTCGCCTAAAACAGCATTACAAAAATATCTATTTCTATCTTTATTTATTCTTTGTAATATATTAGCTAATTCTGAAAATTGATCAGCTTTTTTTCCATAGATATATCTTAAATATCTATTTTCTTTATCATCATATATTGTTTGAATATCATCATAATACCAGTTACCTTCTACAGGATATAAGCCGTATTTTAAATTATCTTTTTTTAATTCTATTGCAGAAGCATGAACTATCATATATTGACCTTTTGGGAGTTCAGAATTTTCTCCATTTTGTTCTGCCAAAATTGCAAAATGATTTCCTACATTATAATTCCAATAAAATTTATCTTCTCTTTCTAAATCAATTGAATCTAATATTTGTGATGGAAGATGTGTAGTTGCATATTTTAGATATGTTTCCCTATTGGACATAACTCTATCTAGTCTTTCTTTGAACTCTTGAACAGTAATACTTTGTTTTAATTTGTAAACTGCTGTTCCACAAACATTCACTGTCGCATCTACTGGAATAAATGGAATATCAGAATCCCATGAATAGCAAGCACCTGTATAAAATCCTCCTAGCATTCTTGTACCATTTTGTGCTATTCCTAAATCAGGCATTGTATATATCATACTTTCTTTTTGAGTTTCAGATAATTTTGTTCCTACTTTGCTTAATAGTTCTGATGTTATTTCTAAATGTTTTAATATTTCTTTTTGAGTATTATCATTTAATGAAAAATTTGTTATCATATAAAAAAATCCCTTTTATAATAAATTTGACTTCCATCAATTTAATTATAAAGGGAATTCGATATTATGTAAAATACATATTTGTTTGCAAAGTATAACTTAAAATTATACTTTGCAATTATCTTTTAAAATTTTAATTAAATCCTTTAATTCTCTAAAATTATTATTAACATTATAATATAAACCAAATTCTGCATTTGGAAGTGAAAAATCAACATCTAAAATGCATAATTCATTATTAGCTAGTTTCTCTTCTACATATTCTTTTGTTATAACAGTTATTATATCTCTAGCCTTTAATAATTCAAGCATTGCAGTATAATTCACATTATCGACATTGATTGAATC
>CAQYCU010000054.1 GCA_948919095.1 uncultured Clostridia bacterium
TATCAAGTATTTGCTATGCTATCATTGATGAATTATCAAAAACACCTAACTATCCAATAAAAAAATGTCAAAATTGTGGAATGTACTTTATTCCAACATCAAAAGTAGATGAAATTTATTGCGACTATCCAAAAGAAAACTCAAAATCTTGTAGAGATTTAGGTGCTTTTCAATCTTATACTGAAAGATTAAAGCAAAATAAGGCTATGGGCGAATACAGAAAAACTTATCAACAAAAATTTATGCAAGTTAGAAAAAATAAGGAAAATAAAGAACTGTCTAAAGATTTTGAATCTTGGAAAAAAAAGGCTAAAGAAAAAATTAATCTTATGAAAAAAGGCAAACTTACTGAAAATGAAGTTTACGATTGGATTTTGAAGAATAAATAAAAATATGCTTACTATTATTTCTGTATAATAGTAGGCATATTCTATATTAAATTTTGTTGCTTTTCATCTGTACTACTTTACCATCTTCAACTCTTAAAACTTTGTCAACATTTTCAATTGTTGTAGGTCTATGTGCAATAATAATAACAGTTGAATCTTTTGACAAATTATCTATGACTTTCTTTAATTGAATTTCACTTTCAACATCAATATTTGATGTTGGTTCATCAAATATATATACACTTGTTTCTTTTGCAATTGCACGAGCAAAAGCTAGTAATTGTTTTTCACCTTTTGAAAATATATTATCTTTTACTTTTTCATATATACCATCTTCAAAAGTTTTGACTTTATCATACAACTGAACTTCTTTTAATATATCAATTATTTTTTCATCTGAAATTGCATTATTTTCATTTATTGTAATATTTCTTTTTATTGTATCATCAAATATATATGGATTTTGTTGTATAAATGATACATTTTTTCTTATGCTTTCTAATGAAATATCATCCATATTTTTCCCATCAAATAATATGTTTCCAGAATTTACTTTATAAAATCCTAAAATTAAATTTATAATTGTTGTTTTTCCTGCTCCTGTTTCTCCTACTAATGCAACTTTCTCGCCTTTATTAATTGCAAATGTTACATTATTTAAAACTTGTTTACCTTCTGTATACGAAAAATTAACACTTTTAAAACTTATATTTCCTTCTAATTTTTCTGTACTTTCTCCTTTGTAAATATTCTCTATATTTTCTTTTTTTTGTAATAAATTATCTATTCTTTTTATTGAAACTTTTCCTTGTTGTAAATTTTCATAGTGGTATAAAATATGAGCTAATGGCTCAAAAAATTTATCTATATAACTTACAACAACATAAATAATTCCAATGTCAATTCCCGCTACTTTTCCTTGTATACATAAATATATTATAATTGCAATAATTGAATATTTAGTCATTGATTCCACAGGGTGTAGGGCACTTTGAATTGTAAAATAATTTTTTGCTATGTCTGTTTCTTCTTTATTATATTTATCTAATTCCTCTTTTCTCTCTTTTTGAATATTAAAAAGATTTATTGTATTTATTCCCGAAAATGTTTCTCCAAAATAGTTATTTAGTTTTTCAGTATTTTCAATACTTTTTCTATTATAATATTCCATTTTTTTACCTAATTTAAGTAATATAAAAACTAATATTAGACTGCATATAATCATTACTAATGCAAAATATATATTTATAAAACACATTACGACAAGAACTACTATTAGAAATATTCCAGCACTTATAAACATTGGTAATATTCTTCCTATAAAATCTCCTATATTATTTATGTCTGCAGTCATTCTTGTTATCAATGTAGATATATGCATGTTTGAGAAAGTATCCATATTGAAACTAATCACTTTTTTATAAGCTTCTTCTCTAATTTCAGATGTTAATCCTTCTGTATTTTTTGTTAAAGATATATTTTTTATATACTCTAAAAAAGCACAAATTATAGAAAGAGTAATATATATCGCAACTATAAATAATATTTTACTAGATATTTCATTAAATGATGTTACATTCTCTGCTAAAGAAATGGCTTGTTTTATTATGTATGGTAATAAAGTATTAATTAGTGATGTTATTATCATTAATATGATAACGACTAAATATTTACATTTATACTTACTTATAAGATTTTTTATATTAAGCATCATACACCTCCTCTTTATCCATTTCTACTAGTGTTTTATTTTCTAATTTATATATTTTATCTGCATTTTTTATATCTTCCATCATGCTTGAAATTATAACTAAAGTAGTCTTGTTATTTTTATTGCTTAAGTTTTCTACTACTTTTTTACGTGTATTTATATCTAACCCTGTAAATCCATTATCTATAATTAGTATATTAGGTTTTTTTATTAAATTTCTTGATAAAATTAGTCTTTGTTTTTGCCCTCCTGAAAGTTTAATTCCATTATCTCCTATCAATGTATTATATTTTTTATCTAATTTATCAATTGTATCTAATAATTCAGCTTTTTGGGTTGCATCTTTTATTTCATCTTCATTATAACTTTTATATAACTCTATATTATGTTTTATTGTATTATCATATATATAATCATCTTGCATAACATAAGCAAATTTCTCATAAAATGATTTTCTTTCAATATTATTTATATCAATATTATTAAAAGATATTTTTTCATTTGGAATTTCATAGAACTTTGCTAATATGTTTGCTAACGTTGTTTTTCCAGAACCAGTTTTCCCTAATATTCCAATAAAACTGCCAGATGGTATGTTTAAATTTATATTTTCTAATATATTTTCTTTTTCGCCTTTATATTTAAAGTTTAAGTCAACTATGTTTATATCAGTATTTTCTGGCATTTTAATATTACCATTTGTATTTATATCTATATCATATAAAAACTGAATCCTTTTATATATTATTTTTAACATATTTGCTTTTGCAACTAAAAATCCAGCATATAAATAGTCCTTCATAACTTTTTGAATTATTGAATTAAAAGCAACAAATGCACCTATTGTAATATTTCCATTTACTACAAAATACAATCCCAATATACAAGAAATTGAAAATCCAAGTCCTTGAAAAAATGTTACTATTGAATTTATGCTTGATGTTATTTTATTGTACTCAATATTTTTATTTTTTAGATTACTATTTATTTCATTAAATTGCTTTAATGTTTCTTCCTCTGTAACATATGATTTTATTACACTAAACCCACAAAAACTGTCATTTATTTGTTTAGAAAGTTTTGCTTCTTCTTCTTTTTTCTCATATAGCAATTTTTGAGCTTTAGCATTTTGTTTAAATATAAAATATATAAACATTGGAAATGTTATAAATACAGCTATTGATAATATCAAATCAACATATTTAACTGCAATAATAAAACCAACAACAGTATATGATATTAACCTTACTAGTTCAATTGCTCCATGACTCATTATTGACCACGTTTCTGAAATATCATTGATTATATATGATACAAATTTTCCTTTATCTGTTTTCTCAAAAAATTCCATTTGTGCTTTTTCCAATTTTTGTAATATGCTATTTAAAATCCCTTGTTTTACTTTTCTTCCAGTTGGAAACAAAATTCTTCTATATATAAAGTTTGTAATATATTGACCTAATAATGTAATAATCAAATATATTATATTTTTTTTGATTTCAAAGTCTATTTTCCATAAATTATTTATTATTAAATCTAGTATTTTTCCAAATATAACTGGTTCTAATAAAGCTAAAGTTATATTTGCTAAATATATAATTAAAAATATTATATATTCAATTTTATATTTCTTTAATTGTTCTAAAATTAATTTATGCATTTTGTTTCTCCATTCCTTTATAAATACGACTTTATTCTAGCATAATCATCTCTATTTTACAATAACTGATCTTCTATTTTTAATTATAATTCCATTTCAATTTCTTTTTCTCTTTCCTCGTGTTTAAGTTGTTTTTCTGCATCTAAAAAAGTATTTGTTTCTTTTTGAAAATCTCTAACTAAATTATCTTCTGCTCCCATATCAAACTTTTTGCAAATCCAATGTATGAATTTTTCAATAGTTTCGTGAAACTTGTCTATAATTCTATAAAGTTTGCTATTTTCTTTTTCTAAACTTTTAATTTTACTTTTATATTTCCATTCTACTGCAAATTCTTTTTGCTTATATTCATCCTTAATTCGTTCTACTTCATTGCGTAAATTAGCATTATCACTCATTATTCTGTCTCTTTCTTTTTGATACTTTTCTGCTTCTTCTATAACTTTTGTTTGCCTTGATAATTCCTTATGCAAATCCATATTATCTTGATATAAATTTTGGATTAAGTCATCTTTTGGTTTTATGATTTCTTCCAAAATTTTTTCATCTCTTTTCTTTGATAATCTGTTAATATTAATATCGGCAATATTAGGAACATCTGGTAATTCTAATTTCATATTTTTTAGAGTTTCTTTCGTTTGTTCATAATTTGTTATATTTTTATATTCTTTTAATGTATAATGAACTCTGTCTGTTTCTTCTTTTGGTAAACCTCTTTGTAATTCAAACCCATTTGACACCATATATTCAAAAAAAGCATTTTGTAGTTGTCTATAACTATCTTTTGCTTTCCAAAATTCACTACAAGCTAATTTATCAATAGGATTTCCTTTTTTATCTACTGTATGAACAACAGGTAAAAAAAGTAAGTGCATATGAGGAGATTTCTCATCATAATGCACTTTTGCAGATAAAATATACTTTTCACCTAAATCTTTATATTCACAAACAAATTTATATGCAGTAGCAAAATATCTCTTTGTTTCTTCTTCTCCTATTCTTTTGAAAAAGTCATTATCTGATGTAATCATATATTCACAAGCTATATTACTTACTGTTTTTATTTGTCCTTTCAAATCATATTTCTTTAAAATTTTATCAAATTCTTTCACATAATTAAATTCTGGATCTTTTAATGAATAATTTAGATGTGATTTTGTCCTATCTATATCTTTATTTGAATAATTTTTATTTTTTCTCTCATTATGACGATATACTGCCATTAAATTTTCTCTTTTGTATTTTGCATTTCTTATTATTGCATAACTCATTTTAACATAACCTCCTTGCTTGGCTCTTGATTAAATACCATAAGCCAATAAAATTTTTCTTCTTTTTAGCTAGGTATTGTAAACACACTACAACACTTTTTTAACGCTATCGCTAAAAGTGTTATGTGTGGCAGGGAAAAATTTATTTTTCCCCACACCCCTTTTCCTAAAAAATATCTGTATATTTTTTAGGTTTAGTTAAAATTGCTATTCTCAACTTTAACTAAAAAATCAGCTATCAAAGTAGTCTACCTACTCTAATAGCTGATTTTCTATATGCAAATGTCATAGCTTATACTAGCATATCTGCATTTGCATATAATTTAGTAAAGTCATAGTTTGTATAATCTCTTTGTTCAAAGTTAGCTCTTGACTTTTTATAAGCTTGTCTTGTGCTATTACATTTATTTATATTTTTATTATTATATTTATTATCCTTAAACTTTTCTTCAATAGGGGTATTGAAGTTTTGTTGGAGGGAGTATTTAACTTTTGTTAAATAGGTATTTTTATTTATTGGAATCAGTTTTCTCATTTCTACTTGTTTACTATTTTTTTTTTTATAGATTAACTCAATATCAATATACTTTTTATCTTTTAATGAATTTACTAATTTTGATACTTGGGTTATTGATATATCTAGTAACCCACTTATAGTTTTGTTTATTAAATAGCAATAATTATTTTCTTTGCTTAAATATAAAATTATTGCATATATTATTTTTTCTTTATCACTTAATTTTTCATCTGTTAATATTTCTATTGGAATCCATAACCCTTTTAAATTCAAGTTAGACATTCCCTCACCTTCTTTCGTTTATTCGCTTTATTTTTAACTTTTAGCCGTTTTAAATTGCTTTTAGTATAATTTTATATTTTTTAAATGTAGACTAAAAATTTCCATAAAAATAAGCCTTAGACATATTTCTAAATCTAAAGCTTTTTTCTTTTTAACTTTTTGCGACACTGTCGCAAAAATTCCAGACGCGTCTGGAATTTTTATATTATTCATTTTCTTCTTCAATTATATCAATATGCAAGTTCAAATCTTCTTCTGTTGGTAACACTTCTAAAATGTCTTTTGGTAATACCTTTGATATTTCATAAGAACTAACTCCTATTGGTTTGTTAATATCTCTTAATGAATACTCAACTGAAAACTTTGTTTTTTCTCTACATAATATAATTCCAATTGTTGGATTATCACTATCTGTTTTTATTAAATCATCAACTGCTGATAAATAGAAATTCAATTTTCCAGCATATTCTGGTTTATATTCAGTATTTTTTAATTCTACAACTATATAGCAATGTAATTTAGTATGATAAAATAACATATCTATAAAATAATCTTTATCATCTACCGAAATTTTATACTGATTTCCTATAAAACTAAAACCATTTCCTAATTCCAATAAAACTGTTTTTATTCTTTCGAGCATTGCTTTTTCTAGTTCTGTTTCTATAAAACTTTCTTTTAAATTTGACAAATTCAAAATATATGGATCTTTCATCATATCTTTTGCTAGCTTGCTTTGTGGTGCTTGCAATGTATTTTGAAAATTATTAGGTTTATCCCCTAAAACTTGGCGTGTATATAAATCACTTTTGATTTGAAATGCTAAATCATCATAACTCCATCCATTTATTGAAGTCTGCTCTATGTACCACTCTCTTTGTTCTTCGTTTTTTATTTTACTAAAAATTAATATATTGTGTGACCAAGGTATCTTTTCAGAAAGTTTTTTAAGATTACCATTATTTTTACATTCTAAATAATATTTTTTCATATTAAGAAGATTTCTTTCTGAAAAGCCTTTCATATTAGGAAAATTAACTTTTAGTTCTATTGATAAATTATTTATAAAGCTATTTCCATATTTAGCATTCTCATCTATTACTCGTCCTAAATAACCATATAATGCTAATGTTCGTATATTTGCACTTTTGTAAATGTCATATTGTGCATTTAATATTTCATTTTTTATATCTTTAAATACTTCTTTAAAATCTTTTTCTAACATTTTATTTTCTTCCATAAATTTCCTCTTTCCTTTATATGTTTTTTATAAAAAGATTGATTTTACAATTGTTTTCTAAATTTCGCAGATGCGTCTGCGAAATTCAAAATCTTAATTTTAAAATTAGCAGATGTGTCTGCAAATTTGTTAATATATTGACATTATAGCATTTATTTCCAAAAATTTCATTATAATTTCAAAAAAAGATGACATTGTATTATTATTTTTTACAATTCATCTTTTAAATATGTGAAAATTTTTAAATTACAAAATTGTTTGTAGGAGGAAACCTTTGCTATTACTACATTTTAATTTTTCGTCATAAGAAAATAAAATCGTCACTACAAGTGCTATAAGTGTGATACCATTGGTATTTTCAAACTTTTTCTTCTAGTTCTTTTCCATCTTTTATCTTTCCTTTCGTTTTTAGATTTCATTTTCTCTTTTTGTTTAGTTTTTCCTTTTTCTTTAATTTTATTACATTTTATAAAACGTATATTTTACCTTGATAATTCTACATAGTCGAGCTGTAGTATTATATAAAAATATGTACTACAAATTTTATATGTAGCTTAAAGTAAAAATTCATGTTACATGATAATCCTGTATAAAAATGTAAAAAATAAAATCATTTTAGTTGTATTCCGTCTGTCCATATTATAAGATACCTGCAATCATTTTGCAGGTATTTTTGATTGCTTTTTTAATTTGTAATAAAATTGTAATAAATATTAAACTATTATGCTTAAAAAATAATATTAGCATATCTTAGTTTTAAAACTATAGATATGCTGTATTTTCTTGAATTAATACTTACTCATGAGTTGTTATATGTATATTTTCAATACTTGCCCCTAATTCTCTTGAAATAATATTTGAAATTTGTGCAACTTGCTCTTGGCTTAAATTATCTTTTGATTTTACTATTGCATCAATAATATCACTATTTACTATAATTACAATTTCTTCAATTCCTTTTGCCTTTATTAAAGTTTCACTGGTTGCAATTCCATTTCGTTTATTATTAATATTTTTTATTTCTTCTGATGCTGTGTTTTTTTGCTCTGTTGAAATATTACTATTTTCAAGTATTTTTTCGTAAGTTTCTATCATTTGTGAATACATTTTATCTCTTTCAAGTTTTGTTTGAGTAAAATACTCTTTACTATCTATTTTATTTGAAGTCTGTTCTACTTCATTGCTATCTATTGTATTTACTGTTGTATTGTTTTCCTCATCTTGCATGGGTTCTATACTAGTTTCATTGGTTTGATTACTTTGTACAATTTCTGTGCTTACTTTATTCGTTTCATTGCTTTGTATGATTTCTGTGCTTACTTTATTCGTTTCATTGCTTTGTATAATCTCTTTGTTAGTTTCGTTTGCAATTTCACTTTCGTCAACTATATTAGAATTTACTAATTGTGCATCTCCTAAAGAAGCTGTTTTTAGGTTATTATTGTAATTAAAATATCCCGAAGTTATTAACATTAGCGAAATAGCATACAATGCAACCTGGTTTTTGCTTAATAACTTCTTAATATTATTTTTTGTTTCTTCCTTTTTATAATTTTCTTCTACATTTTTATAACTTTTATTTAAGTATCTCTCTTCACTATTAACATTCAATATTCTTTGTTTATCATTTTTTTCTCTTTTATTTAAATATCTCTTTCCTTTTACAACACTATTTCTTTTTAAATTGTCGCAAAAATTATTAACTTTATAACTTTCATTTTGATTTATTTTTTCATTAGATTTATCTTGATTTTTTGATAATTTTATATACGTAAATTTCACATTATCCTCCCATTTCAAAAACTTGTATTTTATGTGTTGCAATTCCTGTAGTTGCTTCTATTGCTTGTATAATTTTGGCTTTCACAGTAGCATTATCGGCTCCTTTTGCTACTACAATTGCTCCTTCAATTTTGGGTTGTATTATGCTTTGAGTAACTGGCTCTTTTGAGCCATCTGTATTTTCTTTATATATAACTTGCTTTTGATTATCAATTTCTTCAATTGTTCTAGTCCCCCCGCTATCGTCATTTTCTGTAGTATTACTGGTCTTTTTGTTTTCGTCATATATTGGAATTAATGTGCTACTTTCAGAATATGTTATAAGAACTTTCACTTCTCCTACTCCTGATATTTTTGATAAGATTTTTTCTAGTTTTTCTTCTAAAGTGCTTTCTTCAACTTTACTTGATACTTGAATAACTTCACCTCTTTGTTTTTCTTGTAATAGTTCTTCTGTTTTATTCTTCTTTTCATCTTTCCATATATAATTAATTGCAATAACAATTATTATTGAAAGTATTAGCAGTACTACTAAATTTTCAATTTTTCTTTTTCCTGTAAACATAGTTTTTATTTTTTCTTTATCCATTT
>CAQYCU010000055.1 GCA_948919095.1 uncultured Clostridia bacterium
TTAAATTGTTTCCTACAAATATTACATGTGGCTTTGTTTTATCTTCTCCATATATGCTACTATGAAGTGCTTCTATTACAGCTCTTGCACCTAGATACGAACCGCCTATTCCTATTACTAATAATATGTCAGAATCTTTTTTTATTTTTTCTGCACATTTTTTTATTCTCTTATATTCTTCTGAATCTTTATATTTACTTGGTAAATGTAGCCATCCTACAAATTCATTTTCGTCATTTGCTTTTACTGTTAATTCTCCATTTATATCCTCTACAACTCTTGAGTGTTCAAATAATTGCTCCTTTTTTAGTCCTGTTTTTTCTAAATTTATTTTTAAATTTGCCATTTGTACCTCCTTTTTATTTAATTATGTTTATAATAAAAAGTAATCTTAACTTATATTATTATTGTATATCAACAAAAATAAATTGTCCATATTTTTTATTAAAATATAGAAGCAATTTTTTAGAAGTTTTCTATTATATAAAAACCCTCATATTATTTCTAATACGAGGGTTAGTTTAATTTTATCCAAAAAATCCCTTTTTCTTTATTGGTGGTTGTTCATTCATCGTCTGTGCTAATTTATTAAATAGCTCTCTTTGTTCTTTGCTTAAACGTTTTGGTGTTTGAACTTGAACTGTAAAAATTAAATCTCCAACTGAATTTGAGTTTATTTTTTTGAATCCCTTTCCTTTAAGAACATATCTACTTCCAGTTTGTGTTCCTTCTGATATTGTAAAGTTTTCATCTTCGCCAGTTACTGTTGGAATTTTTAAATCGGCACCTAATGTTGCTTGTGTTATTGTAATTGGAATTGTACATTCAACGTTATTTCCATTTCTAGTAAATACTTTGCTTTCCTTTACTCTGATATTAACATATATATCTCCATTTGGTCCACCATTTCGTCCTGGCTCTCCTCTGCCTTCAAGTCTTAAGGTTTGACCATCACTTATTCCAGCTGGGATAGTTACTTCTATTGATGCATTCTTTCTAATTGTTCCTTTTCCTGCACATTCATCACAAGGTTCTTTTATAATTTTTCCAGTTCCTCTACAAGTTTCACAAGGTCCTACTGTTTGAAATGTAGCAAATCCACCTATTGATTGATTCTTACGAACTTGACCTGTTCCATGGCATATATTACATGTTTCAATACTAGTTCCTTTTTTTGCACCTGAGCCATCACAATGTTCACATTTAATATTTTTATTTATTGTGAATTCTTTTGTAACTCCAGTAAAAGATTCTTCAAATGTAATACTAATATTAGTTTGAAGGTCTGCTCCTTTTGTACTTGCATTAGCTGTTCTTGTACTTCTACGTGATCCTCCAAAGAATGATGAGAATATATCTCCTACAACATCGTCAAATCCACCACTATATGTATAAGAGTTTCCTCCAAATCCACTAAAGTCAAATCCATTAAATCCACCATAGCTACTGCCTCCACCAAATCCACTTGGGTCGGCTGTCCCAAACTGGTCATACATTCTTTTTTTCTCAGGATTTGATAAGACTTCATAGGCTTCCCCGAGTTCTTTAAACTTTTCTTCGGCTTCTTTTCTATTATCTGGATTTAAATCAGGATGCCACTTTTTTGAAAGCTTTCTATAAGCTTTTTTTATTTCATCTTCACTTGCACTTTTGGAAACTCCTAATATTTCATAATAGTCCTTTGCCATCTTAAATTCTCCTTTTAATCTAAGCTAGAAAATAATTGTTTATTCAGCAATGCTGAGGCTGTAATAAGAAAAATTTAACAGCCTCAGTATTCATATCTAGTAAATAACATCTATTTTCAACTAAATTATTCTTCTTTGCTGTCAGCATCAGTAACATTATCATTTTTTGTATTATCCATGCCTTCAGCTTCCGCTGTAGTGTCTGTAGTAGCACTTTCAGCATTAGCATTTCCGCCTTGGGCAGCATATAATTTTTCAGATATTGAGTAGAATACTTGAGTTAAGCTTTCTGTTGATTTTTTGATTTCTTCTACATCTTTTCCTTCAAGTGCTGTTTTTACTTTGTCTATCTCAGCTTTAGCTTTTGATTTTTCTTCACTGCTAATCTTGTCTCCTAATTTTTCAATAGTACTTTCGCAGTTATAAACTAAGCTTTCAGCATTATTTCTTGTTTCAATTTCTTCTTTTCTCTTTTTGTCTTCTGAAGCATGTGCTTCTGCGTCTTTAACAGCTTTTTCAATTTCTTCGTCTGTAAGGTTAGTTGAAGCTGTAATTGAAACTTGTTGTTTATTTCCTGTTGCCATATCTTTTGCAGATACATGAACAATTCCATTAGCATCTATATCAAATGTTACTTCAATTTGAGGTACTCCTCTTGGTGCTGGTGCAATTCCTGTTAATTGGAATCTTCCTAAAGTTTTGTTGTCTTGTGCCATTTCTCTTTCACCTTGTAAAACGTGAACTTCAACACTTGTTTGACCATCCGCTGCTGTTGAGAATACTTGTGATTTCTTTGTTGGTATTGTTGTATTTCTTTCAATTAATTTTGTGAATACTCCGCCATATGTCTCAATTCCAAGTGATAAAGGTGTTACATCAAGTAATACTAAATCTTTAACATCTCCTGAAAGTACACCACCTTGAATAGATGCACCTATTGCAACACATTCATCTGGATTTATTCCTTTATCTGGATCTTTTCCTGTAATTCTTTTTACCATTTCTTGAACACATGGAACTCTTGTTGAACCACCAACTAATAATACTTTATGAATATCTGATGCTTCAACTTTAGCATCTTTTAGTGCATTTTCAACTGGTTCTCTTGTTGATTCTACTAAGTCATGAATTAATTCTTCAAATTTTGCTCTTGATAATGTAATATCTAAGTGTTTTGGTCCTGTGCTATCAGCTGTAATAAATGGTAAGTTTATTTGTGTTTGTTGTACTCCTGACAATTCAATTTTTGCTTTTTCTGCTGCTTCCTTAAGACGTTGCATAGCCATTTTATCTGAATTCAAATCAATTCCACTGTCTTTTTTGAATTCTGCTACTAAATAATCTATAATCTTTTGGTCGAAGTCATCTCCTCCTAAGTGAGTATTTCCATTTGTTGAAAGTACTTCAAATACTCCATCTCCAATATCAAGTATTGAAACATCGAATGTTCCTCCACCTAAGTCATATACCATTATTTTTTGGTCTTGTTCTTCTTTATCCATTCCAAAAGCTAATGCTGCTGCTGTTGGTTCATTTATAATTCTTAATACATCAAGTCCTGCTATTTTTCCAGCATCTTTTGTTGCTTGTCTTTGAGAGTCATTAAAGTAAGCTGGTACTGTAATAACTGCTTGTGTTACTGGTGAACCTAAGTAGCTTTCAGCATCTGCTTTTAATTTTTGTAAAATCATTGCTGATATTTCTTGTGGTGAAAATTCATCTTCATCTATTTTTACTTTATCAGCTGTTCCCATTTTTCTTTTTATTGATATGATTGTATGGTCTGGATTTGTAACAGCTTGTCTTTTTGCTATTTGTCCTACTAATCTTTCTCCATCTTTTGAAAATGCAACTACTGAAGGGGTTGTTCTGTTACCTTCTGAGTTTGGTATTACTACTGGTTCTCCTCCTTCCATAACTGCTACGCAAGAGTTTGTTGTTCCTAAGTCAATTCCTATAATCTTTCCCATAATAAATCCTCCTAAAAATTATATGTTATTAAAATTTAAAACTTTATTTATTAATCTAAATATTTTTGTGTAGTACATTATATTTAGCTTAATTCATATTAATTTATTTTTATTGGCAATATAATTATTGCCAATTCTTTTAATTTGCAACTATTACTAATGAATGTCTTAATACTTTGTCGCCTATCATATATCCTTTTCTATATTCTTCCTTTATAATTTTTTCACCTAAGCTATCATCTGTAACCAAGCTAACTGCTTCATGAAGTGAAGGGTCGAATGTTTCTCCTACTGATTTTATTTCTGTTACTCCATTTTTCTCTAATACTTCTTTAAATTGTTTTAAGCACATTTCTACTCCATTTTTATATTGTTCATCACTAGTTTGCGCTTCTACTGCTTTTTCTAGATTATCTAATACTGGAAGTAATGCTGTTACTACATCTCCCATTACTGAGTTATACAGTCCATTTCTTTCTTTATCACTTCTTTTTTTGAAATTCTCAAACTCTGCCATCATTCTTTTTATTCTGTCTTCATATTCTTCTAAGTCTTTTCTTTGTTCTTCATTTTTTTGTTTTAGAATTTGTATTTCCCTTTGTTCTTCTGTTTGAGGTTCTTTTTCAAATCGCATATTTGCATTTACATTTTCATTATTGTTATTCATTTGTTCTTCCATCTATTCTTCACTCCCTTCGTCTAAATAATTATTCAACTGATGATTTATATACTGTAATACTGAAACTACTTTTGAATAGTCCATCCTTGTTGGTCCTAATATTCCTATCGTTCCCAGGTCTTTTCCTCCAACCTTGTTTTTAAACGTTATCAAACTAAAATCATTTAGTCCATTTATTTCGTTTCCTATATATATATTAAAATCATCATCACTATTTAATAAATTAAATATTATATCTTGTCTATCAAGTAGTCCTAAGAATTTTTTTGCTATTTCATTGCTTCTAAATTCTGGATTATCAAGTGCTTGTTCTGTTCCTTTTAAGTATATTCTTGCTTCATCATTTAGAGTTTTTGTAATTTGATATACTATTGGTTTTATTACATCTAGTCTATCATTCATTTCTTGCATTATGTACTGTTCCATTGGTATATCTATCTTTGATAAATATTTGCCTTTTAACTTATTGTTAAACATTACTGATAAAGTATCAACTTGTTCTTTTGAAATATCTTTGTCAAATTTTATTATTGTTTCTTTTATTGTTCCCATTTCAGTAAGTATTACTGCCATTAACATTCTATTTCCTAGCAAAACAAATTTTATTTCTTGTATTTTTTGTTTTCCTGCATCTGGCTCTATTGCTATTGTTGTATAATGTGTTACTTCTGATATTGTGTTAGTTGCAATTTTTGTAAGCTCTTCCATTTCATCAACTTTGTTTTGCAGCATTGAGTTTATATATTTTATTTCATTCAAATTCAATTCTTTATGACTTAACAATTTGTCTACATAAAATCTATATCCCTTATTTGAAGGTACTCTTCCACTAGAACTATGTGTTTTTTCAAGAAAGCCTTGTTTTTCAAGTTCTACCATTTCATTTCTTACTGTAGCACTGCTACAGTCTAATCCATATTTTGTAATTATACTATTTGAGCTAACAGGTTCAATTGTGTTTATATATTCATTTACTATTGCTTGTAAAATTCTTTTTTTTCTGTTATCTAATTCCACAATTTCCCCCTTTTTACAGTTCTTAAAAATTACTAGCTTTCTGTATTATGTTTAGCACTCATCTAGTCTCTCTGCTAACTTCATATATATTATATCCATTTTTAGCAAATGTCAATACTGATTGCTAATTTTATTGTGAAATTTTTGTGAACACATATATCAAAAAATAGATATATTAAAAGTTTATTATTACACTTTATAATATATCTATTCTAATTTTTACATTAACTTAAAGCTTGTCCACCATAATATTGTTGCATCATATATGCATTATAATCAAATGGTTCTAATGTTTCTGGCATACCATAATCAACACCTTTTGTATCAACTCTAATTGATTTTATTACTGGTGGATTTACTGGTCTATCAGCAGTTAAATTTTCGTCTTCTGGATTTGTTTCTCTAGTTTCAACTTCAACATTAACTATTTTATCAACAACGTCCATTCCTTCTTTAACTTCTCCAAATGATGCATATGCACCATCAAGGTTTGTGCTTGTTTTAGTTGTTATAAAGAATTGGCATGATGCTGAGTCATATCCTTTTTTTACAAGTGTGCTAGACCCCATTGTACTGTAATCGCCTCTAGCCATTGATATTACGCCTCTTCTATGTTTTAGAGTGTTATTAGTATATCCATTAAGTATAAATTCTCCTGGTATTACATATTCATCAGTTTTTGTAGTACTTGTACTACTTGTAGTATTTTGTTCATTTGTAACATTGTTTTCAGCAACAGTTGCTTCTTTTTTATTATTTAAATCTGTAATAGAAGCATTACCTGTTCCATCAGCTTTAGGATCTCCACCTTGTATCATAAAGTCTGGAATTGTTCTGTGGAAAACTAATCCATCATAAAATCCATTATTTGCAAGTTTAATAAAGTTTGTAACTGTATTTGGAGCATATTCTGGATATAACTCAACTGTAATAGTTCCATAATCTTGTACTTCAATTGTTGCTATTGGATTTTCAGCTTTATATGTGGCTTTTTTAGCTATTGTTCCACATACATATCCTATTAAAAATAATACTACTAATATTGCAATTATCTTTAATGCTGTGCTAACTCCATTTCCTCTTGTTGCTAATTGTTGTTCCATTTCATCTCTTATTTCTTTTTCCTTTGCATCTGTTTTTTTAGTATCCTTTTCCATATACTCCTCCTTAATTTTCTGTCAAAATTTCTTATAAATAAATATTTTGTTTTATATTTAATACTTATAATATCATTCTATCAAAAAGAAATTGTTCTTGCATTCTTTTTAATGTTTGTACTATTGTTCTTGCCCTAACTTCTCCAATTCCGTCAACCTTGTTAAGGTCTTGAATATCAGCTGATAACAAATGTTGAAGTGATTTAAACTTCTTAATAATATTATCTACTATATTACTTGGAACTCTAGGTACTTTATTAAGTATTCTGTATCCCCTTGTGTATACTGTAACTTCATCTAAATTTTCAACATTTTTTATTCCTAATATATTAGCAATGAGATTTTCTTTCATTAAGTCTTCATAATTTAAATTTCTGATTTTTTTGAAAGCTTTCTCTTCATCTTTGTTTTCTATGTAGTCCCTTATTAACAGTTTCTCCTCATTTTCAACTCCATCTGTAAGCTCATCAAGTTGCATTTTCAAAAGTCTTCCTTCTGTACCAAGTTCGTCTATTGATTTTTGAACTTCGTCAGCTATTTTTATAACCATCTCACTTCTCTGAATTGCTTCAACTACTAATTTTAGTGTGGCTATATCATTAAATTCATATTCTGTTAAAACATTTATTTTGTTATTAAATACATTTCTATATTTTTCAACTGTTTGTAATGCTTGATTAGTTTTTGCTGTAACCTTTGATATATCTTCTAATACATACCTTATATCATTATGATATATAGTAATTATTCCTCTTCTTTGTGATATACTAATTACTACTTTTCCAGTTTGTTTTGCAACACGTTCAGCGGTTCTATGTCTTGTTCCTGTTTCAACAGTTGAAATGCTAAAGCTTGGTATTAGTTGTACATTTGCTCTTAATATCTTTTTTAAGTCTTCACTTAATATTATAGCCCCATCCATTTTTGCAAGTTCATATAATTTAGATGGAGAGTAATCCATGTTTATATCAAATCCACCATCTATTATGTTTTCAACCTCTTTGCCTTCTCCAATAACAATTAGTCCTCCTGTTTTTGCTTTTAAAATATTATCTAATCCGCTTCTAATTTGCGTTCCTGGAGCTATTTTCTTCAAAATATCAACTAGTTCCATTAATATATATTCTCCTCATTAAGAATTTTCTCTATTTTTATTTATATTTAAGTTATCCCAAGAGATTTTAATCCTTCGTTAATATTTCTGACCCCTATTATATCTAATTTATACTTATTTTTCAATAGTTTTTTGTTATTTTGCGGAATAATACATTTTTTCATACCCAATTTTTCAGCTTCTTTTAGCCTTTTGTCTATCATATTAACACTTCTAACTTCTCCTGTCAATCCTAATTCTCCTATTATCGCAGTATCTTTTGGAATATATACATTTTTTAAGCTTGAGGCCATACACATTGCTATACCTAAGTCAATAGCTGGTTCGTTTATTCTCATTCCACTTACTACATTTAAATAAACGTCATAACTTCCAATCGACATTTTTGCTCTTTTTTCGAGTACTGCTATTAGTAATGCTATTTTATTAAAATCAATACCATTTCCTGTTCTTTTTGGAATACCATATACTGAAGGAGTTGTTAACGCTTGTAGTTCAACAAGTAGTGGTCTTGTGCCTTCTAAACTGCATACTATTGCAGAACCGTGGAACATGCTCATCATCTTCTGAAATTAATACAGATGATGGATTTTCAACTTCACACATTCCTTCATTTCGCATTTCAAACATACCTATTTCATTTGTTGAACCAAATCTATTTTTTACGCTTCTTAATATTCTATATGAAAAATATCTTTCTCCTTCTAAGTATAAAACTGTATCTACCATGTGTTCTAGAACTCTTGGCCCTGCAATGTTTCCATCCTTTGTAACATGTCCTATTATTATTGTAGTTATTTTATTTTGTTTGCAACATTGCATTATTCTTGATGTTATTTCTCTAACTTGACTAACTGTTCCGTGGTGCTGATGTTATTTCATTTGAAAATATTGTCTGAATTGAGTCTATTATTACTAATTCTGGCTTTATATTTACAATTTCAAGTTCAATTGCATCTATATCAGTTTCCCCTAAAAACATTATATTATCGTTATTTATATTTAGTCTATCTGCTCTTAATTTTATTTGTTCTCCTGATTCTTCGCCTGATACATATAACACAGTTTTCTCTGGATTTTCCTTTGCCACTTTTTCACATAACTGTAAAATGAGTGTTGACTTTCCAATTCCGTGGTTCTCCGCCAATTAGAACAAGGGAGCCTTTTACAAGGCCTCCTCCAAGTACTCTGTCTAATTCTTCAATTTTAGTTGAATTTACTGTAGCTTCTTTTCCTTTAATTGAATTTAACTTTTGTGGCTTTGCTTTTTCTCTTAAATTCACTTTTGTGCCTGATGTGCTAGTTTCTTGTAATTTTTCCTCATAAAATGTGTTCCAGCTGTTGCAAGCTGGGCATTTTCCAAGCCATTTTGGTGATTCATATCCACAATCACTGCACACAAAAACTGTCTTTGCTTTAGCCATTTATATTTCCTTTCTATATAGCTCTTTTACTAACTTAATAAACATAGCATGTGACCATGCAAGTCCATTTACCCATTTTTCATTTAAGTCGCTATTAGCTTGTTCTGCAAGTAGCCCTACATTTGATGCACTATTTACAATAAATTGTAAGCAACTATTTGCTGACTTTTTATCTCCAATTTTATTGTAATATAATCCCATCCATGCAGTTGCAATTATCCAAGGATTTGTTCCTCCCATATATGTATCATTTTGAAAACGTA
>CAQYCU010000056.1 GCA_948919095.1 uncultured Clostridia bacterium
ACTTTCTTATTTTAATGGTATTCTATCATTTTTTTATTATAATTTCAACAGTTTTAATATGAAAATAATAAATAGTTTAAAACCATTAACTATTAGTTTGAAGTTGTTTTAAATGTGATACAACATTACAGATTTTATTACTTCAAAATTCTAGTTAATGGCTTATTAATTTTGTTTTATTTTTCCTCCTCATCTATTAAATTCATTAGTTCTTCTAAGTCTTTCTTTGATAGTTTTTTTTGCTTTACAAAATTTAAAAGTAATTTGTTTACTGAGTCATCATACATTTTTTTAAAAAGCTATTACTTTCAACTACTTTGCATTACTATTAATTCAGCATTTGAAATTTTTATCATTCAATTCACTCCTTTCTTCTTAATAAAATTTTTTATCGGGCTTTAATTTACATTTGTAAATTAAAGTTGTCAATAGATATCTATAAAATTTTTTCCTCTTTTATATTTTTTTAGTTTCTAATAAATAATAAAAAAAAGAAAAACCAAATGATACTCACTTCATTTAGTTTTTCATAAATATACTATCCTACTACTCCCCAGGAACACATACTATAGGGCATGTTACTGCTGCTGAGCTTAAATTACCAGCACCTATACTAGAGCCTAAGGCACACATCCAACGGTCTGCTTCCCATGATGATGGACTTGCAATATAAACATAGTAATACATTCTTCCTATAGGGTCACCCTGTTCTACTGTATATGTACTACTTTCAAACCAATATCCAAACTCATTAACAGAACCACATTTTAGGACCTCTGAACCACAAAAGGCATTATAAGATTTAACAAACATTTCTGCAGTAGTTGCGCCAATAGCATATTTAACTTCGTCAGTAGTATAATCTTTCCATTTAGAACTATTACATAAACTAGCGGCATATCTTTCTCCATTTTTATCTATAGTACTGTATTGTGATTTACCCCAAATTGGGTTTAATTGTCTAGCTAACTTTCCTCCATCAGCTTCATCATAAGCACTTGAACCAGAATAATCTACTCTTCTATCAGTTTGTAAGTATATTGTTCCTTTTCCATCTCCAAAATAATTATCTTCATCGTAATAATATACTCTCCATGTTCCTCCTGATTTTGGTTTGTATATTACTTTCTCTCCTATATAATCTTTCCATGTACTTGCTGTTACTATATTTTTTAAATCTTCCATTCTTATTCCATCTACTATTATTACCTCGGCAGTAACTGCTGATGATATATTTTCTGAATTATCTATTGCAGTTACCGTTATTGTATATGCTGTTTCATCTCTATTTCCTGTTGGTGTTGTTTCTATTTCAACAGTTTGTCCTTGCATAAATGTTCCTGTTCTTTTGTCCTCTGGTATTCCTTGTAGTGAAGTATCTTGTGTTGAACTTATTTTATAATTAAAGTGTTTTATTCCTGAACCTTCTTGTCCTAACTCATCTCTGTCATGTCCAGCTGTATTAAATTTTATTTTTAATCGTTCAACTTTTGTAGTTAATTTTTCAACAGTTGGTGCTGTTCCATCTCTTTTTATTACTATATTTATTGTTTTTTCTGCCGACTTTCCATTACTATCCCTTGCTATTATTTTAATATCAGTGTCTTCTGATATATTATCTATTCTATATTCTCCACCTGTTGTTGGAAATGCTGAAATTACTGTTGAACCTTTAGTAACTGTTGCAGTCGAACTTGTTATTGTCCCACCACTATAAGTTCTAATTACTCCACTTAATGATACTGTTTCTCCTGGTTTTACCCAACCATCATTTCCAGTTACTATAGCTGTAATTATTACTCCGTCTGCTGGGCCAATATAGTCAATTATTTTTGGTATACTTCTATCAATTTCAAAAATATGCCCATCTACTATTACGTTTTGTAAATTTTTATTTGGCTTTTCTTTTGGTAAAAGCTCTCCTTCTATTCCTGCTATTTTATCATCTAGTTCCTCATCTGTTAGACCAGTTGTATATTTTTGAATTTGTGCATCACTCAATGCTAATTCTAGTGTTTCTCTTGCTTTTGCTTGCCCATATTTAGCAGTTGCCTTCTCTGCTCTACTAAATATCCCGTCTTGGTTAAATACCATACTTAGTGAAACTCCTGCTAGTATTAGTAGTACTATTAGGGTCACAAATAATGCTTTACTCCAAATTAATTAAAATTATAACTAACTAAACTTGAATTATATTTTACACATTAAATTGTTGACGTTTATTTTATAAACATATATAATATATTCATTATTATGTATAGGAGTTTTATAATGTATTATACTTATATGTTAAGATGTGCTGATAATTCAATTTATACAGGTATGACAAATAATTTAGAAAATCGTTTACATGAGCATTTATACAAGGATAAAAATGGTGCAAAATATACAAAATCACATGATGTGATTAAACTTGAAACTGCTTTCAAGAGTAAAGATAAATCCTTAGCATGTAAACTAGAATATCATATAAAAACTCTTACTAAACAACAAAAAGAAGCGTTAATAGTTGGAGAAAAATTATCAACTTTTTTTAAAGGAAAAGTTGATTGTAGAAGATATAAAAGAATTTAGATAAACTTTTATTTTGAAGTGTACCTTAAATGTTAAACAAATAAGTTTAGCATTTGAGGAACATTTTATTTTTATATGTTTATTTTTAAATTTAGGTTTTTGTACAGTAAAATATACTATTAACTTCTTTTTATATAAAAGCTTTTGTTCCTAAAATTTCCAAAAGTTTTTTACAAACCCGTGTTTACTTTTGCAAACATCTGTGCTATAATCTATTTATTCAAATAATAAATAGAAAGGATTTAACTACTATGCAAAGCAATGAACAACATATATATGTATCAATTGATTTAAAAAGTTTTTATGCTTCTGTTGAATGTAAAGAACGTGGGCTTGACCCTATGACTACAAATTTAGTTGTTGCGGATAATACTAGAACTGAAAAAACAATATGCCTTGCTGTTAGTCCTTCTCTTAAATCTTATGGACTACCTGGAAGAGCTAGATTATTTGAAGTAGTTCAAAAAGTAAATGAAGTTAATATAAAAAGAAAATTGAATGCTCCTAATAAAACTTTCACTGGTTCTTCTTATGATAATATTGCTCTAAAGAAAAATCCTGATTTGGAATTAGCATATATAGTTGCCCCTCCGAGAATGGCTTATTATATGAAATATAGCACTAATATTTACAAAATTTATTTAAAATGGTTCTCCTCAGAGGATATTTATGTGTATTCAATAGATGAAGTTTTTATTGATATTACTCCTTACTTGAAAACTTATAATATGAGAGCTACAGAATTAGTTACTAAAGTTATTCAAGATATTTATAATTCTACTGGGATTACTGCAACTGCTGGAATTGGCACTAATATGTATTTGTGTAAGGTTGCTATGGATATTGTTGCAAAACATGTCAATCCTAATGAATTTGGCGTTAGAATTGCTTGTTTAGATGAAATGAGATATAGAAAATTACTGTGGAATCATAGACCTTTAACTGATTTTTGGCGTATTGGAAGTGGTTATCGTAAAAAGCTTGAGGCACATGGTTTATTTACTATGGGCGATATTGCTAGGGTTTCTTTAAAAAATGAGGATTTACTTTATAAATTATTTGGAATTAATGCTGAACTTTTAATTGACCATGCTTGGGGATATGAACCTGTTACAATTAAAGATGTACAATCATACAAACCAAAAAGTAGTAGTATTTGCTCTGGGCAAGTTTTGCATTCTCCATATAATTATGAACAAACTAAAATAATTGTTAAGGAAACGGCTGAATTATTAGCTCTTGATTTGGTCTCTAAAAATTTAGTTACTAATCAAATCGTTTTAACTGTTGGATATGATATTGAAAATTTGATAAATCCTATTATTAGCAGCTCCTACATAGGTGAAATTACTGTTGATAGATATGGCAGAAAAGTTCCAAAACATTCTCATGGAACGATAAATTTGGACCATAAAACTTCATCTTCTAAAATTATTATGAATGCTGTGCTTGAGTTATACGAACGAATTGTTAACACTAAGCTTTTGATAAGACGTATTAATATTTCTGTTAATAATCTTGTTGATGAAAATATTGCTAAGGATGAAAGTCCTTATGAACAGTTGGACTTATTCACAGATTATGAAGAAAAAGTGGAAAAGGCTCATGAAGAATTAAGCGAAAAGGCTCTTCAAAAGGCAATGCTAGTTATTAAGAAAAAGTATGGTAAAAATGCTATATTAAAAGGCATGAACTTGCAAGAATATGCAACTACTATTGATAGGAATAAACAAATTGGAGGACATAGAGAATAGAAATTTGTAAATTATCTATGCACAGTTAGATGGATAGTTATTATGGTAAATTTTATGCATAGTTAAATAGCTATTTAGATATTTTAATTGGAGGTTATTTTTAATGTTAAATACAGCAAATAACAGATATAACGATATTATTAAACTCCCTCATCCTATTTCTAAAAAGCATCCCAAAATGAAGATTGATGTACGTGCTGCACAATTTGCTCCTTTTGCTGCTTTGACTGGATACGAGGAACAAGTTAATGAAACTGCAAAAATAGTTAATAAGCTTGAATAAATTCTAAGTTCTTAACTTATGTAAAAGCTAACTATTAGCTTTTACATATTAACTCAATAAAATTAAAAATTTTATCCATTACTACTTGATTTTATTATTTTTTTGTGGTATAGTATTAGTTGTTCAATATTTATCGAGGCGTAGCGCAGTTGGTAGCGCGCGTGGTTTGGGACCATGAGGTCGCAGGTTCGATCCCTGTCGCCTCGACCAAAGGACAAAACTCTACAAACTGCTTATAAGCTAGTTTGCGGAGTTTTTATTATGTCTCTTTTTGAATTATATCTATATTAAGGAAAATGTATAATTATGAATATTTTAGATTTTATATTATCTAACAGAAATTATTTAGAAGATTTAATAACAAGAAGTACTTATCACTCAAATGCAATTGAAGGTAACACTCTTACTTATGCAGAAACTTATGCTATTCTTTATAATGATAATAGTTTTAAAATCAAAGGAAAAGAGCCAAGAGAAATTTACGAAGCTATTAATCATAAGAAAGCATTAGAATTAGTTTTTAAAAATTTACAAAATAATGAAATTTTTGATGAGAGATTTATAAAAAAACTTAATGAAACTATAAATAGAGATATTAAAGATACTCAAGGTTATAGGTCTATTCAAGTATTTATTCAAGGTAGTGAATATATACCACCTGAGCCAGAAAAAGTACCTAATCTAATGAATTACTTTATTTATAACTATACTCATGATGAACAAGATATTTTCAGTAAAATTGCTAAGTATCATATTGAATTTGAAAAAATACATCCTTTTGAAGATGGAAATGGTAGAACAGGTAGACTAATTTTAAATTATGAATTGTTAAAAAATAATTTGTCGCCCGTTGTTATAGCTAAAGATGATAGAATTAAATATTTTGAATTTTTAAGAAATAGTAATATCCCTGGTTTAGTTACATGGCTAAAAGATTTATCTACTAAAGAAAACGAAAGAATAGAAAAATTTGAGCATAAGAATTAGAGGTTTTATTTATGTCAAAAAGTAAAATTATAAATGAATTAGCAAACAATGAAATAACTTTTAAATTTTATTTTATAAAGCACACAGCACCTTTCGGTGCTGTGTTGTTTTGGGCCGAATTCTCGGTCTCCTGCTATTAGGTCAGTCGCTAATAATAAGGGAGCCATGTGTTACAGACAATCCCCAGCAGTAGAAGAAGCAGGCAAGTTCATCATAGGTATAATCCTTGTGCCCCTTAACAGCTACGAATTTCCGCAGTGTGCCAGTGTTGTTTACCAGCTCATGTTCTTCTCCCTTGAGGCACACGTGGGCAGTTTTCTGCTCAAGATTTACCCACACTTCCCACTGGTCGTTGTGCCCATGCTTGTTGATGGAAGTCCACGGTGTCACACTCAGATACTGAATTTCGTCAATATCTTCAAGAGTGGTCTTTTTCACACTTGGTCTCCCCATTTGGTACGCTTGTGCCGTTCCAGACACCAATTTGTCTGGAAGAAATACAGGCTCAATCATACGCTACCTCCTAATATCTGCAAAATTTGGGTTGCTATTTAATTATAACATATTTACATAAATTTATCAAATTTCAAAAGTTTATCTTTCTATTTTTTTCTTTTATAATTCAACTTATATAATTTTTTATTTTCATAGTTGGTAATTTAATGCTACTTTTATATATTTATATCTTCATTTATAACATTTCTCAAGTTATAATTTTTCTTTACAGTATTATTTTTTATTGCATTATTTTTTTCAATACTATTTAATTCTTGCACTAATTCTTTATTGTCTTTTTCTTTTATTTTACATTTTGAAATGTTAAATTCTTGCCAACTTAAATCTTTTTTCTTATATATAATTTTTAATAAAATTGGGGCAATTCTTTGTTGCTCTTCATTTTTTACTCCACTTCTTAATTTACTCTCTAAAACTTCGAAACTATCTTCACTTGCAATGCGAGAAATATAAGTATAATCTATTGACCTTATACTTTCACGAGTTAAATTTTTATTTATAATAATTTTCTCCATATTCATGCAATTTATTATACAATAGCTTGTAAGTCCTACTGCCATACACCATTTCATAAAGTCAAATTTCTTTTTGAAAATATACACTATAACTGGGATAAAGCATACAAGCTCTGTAACTAAAATTACATAAACAAACATTCTTAAATAAGTCAATCCATATTCTGTTTCATATAAATACATTCTATACATTGATGACATTGCAATTATTACTGTAAATATTATTAACAATACACTTAAAATTTTAACTGATTTTTTTCTGTCTTGGTTATATTTATTAGCTACTAATATAACTACAAAGTTTATAAACGATACAAACATTAATTGGAAAAAGCCTGTTCTTGCGTATGTTGCATAATCAAAATTACTATCAATATTCATTTTTCCAAACAATGTAGATATTTGAATAAAACAGAATATCAAATATACAAAATTTAGTGCAGTTAGCAGTACCTTTATTGTAAATGTGTCCCTCTTTTTACTTTCTGGTAAATATTGCTCTTCTCTTTGATATTTATTCTGAAGTTTGAATATTAAGCTTAACACCAATAAATATACAATACTTATAACTACAATTCTTATTATCATGTTCCATACAGTCTGAAAATTTATATTTGCTAACAACTGTTCTATTCCACTAAATAGGTTTGCAAATACACTATCTGCTGATACTAATAACATTAATACTATTCCAACAACTGGAATTACAACTAATAGTGATAATGCGAATTTTTTTAAAATTTCTTTCTTTATTGTATTTTTTGTACTTAAATTTTCTTTTGCTCTTGCCTTTGTATATTTTGCGCTCTCATTGCATTCTGCTATTGTTGATGAAAATAGTTCAAATGTATTATATAAATGATTGCTTAAATAATCTTTTTCATTTGTTGTAATCACATACATTAATAAATTCAATATAAAAATTATAACAATATTCGCAATATAAAACATACTATTAGCAAATATAAAAAATGTACTACTTAATATGAATATTGGTATAAGTAATAAAATCCCTGCTCTGTTTTGTATTTTATTTTTCTTATGCAATATGTATAGTATAACTATATTAAATATTATCTCTAATATTATCATTGAGATTCCTATTTGTTTTCCATAAAATAAAATTGAATGTGTTATTGCTAATATGAGACTTCCTATAATCTCCATAACAAATTCTCCTTTCTATTTTTCATAATCTAATATATCTCCTGGTTTACAATCCAAAACTTCGCAAATTTTATCTAATGTTGAAAATCTAATTGCTTTTGCTTTATTTGTTTTTAATATTGAAAGATTGGCAGGAGTTATTCCAACTTTTTCTGCAAGTTCTAAAGATGACATTTTTCTTTTTGCAAGCATAACATCTACATTTACTATAATAGGCATTGCTTCTCCTCCTTTTTCTAAATTAACAAATCGTTTTCTTCTTTGTATTCAATAGCTTTCTTGTAAATTTCATTAAGAATTTTCATTCCTACTCCAAAAGCTACAAATACAACTGCCAATATTATTGCAAATGTAAATACAAAGTGTATAAATCGTTCTTCTATTTTATACATTAAAAAGAATACTAATATTGATATTATAGTGAATACTACACTTATTATAAGACTACTGTTGCCAATTATATTTAGACAATTTGAATTGTCTTTTGAAAACAATACATTGTTTTTTATGTTTTGAAATATTTTTATAAATTGATAAATTATAAGTAAAGCTATAATTCCTGAAAGTATTAGCATTACAAATAAATTCAAGTCAAATATATCACCTTGTATGTTTTCATTATATGTTATGTGTTTTATTGTTTTCATTATTAATGTTAATACCACAATATCAAGCACACTTATTGCTACAAAAAGCGCTTTAAGTCCTACTATCACTTTTGATGATAAACTATTTTCTCCTAAAATTTTCATTTTTTAATTACTCGTATAATATAGTTATTATTGCTTTTGTAACTATACTTCATTATACGAATCTCCTTTCTTTTAAAAATTTCTTTCATACTTGGTAATTATAGCACTTGTATTTTTGTTTGTCAATATTTTATTATTGTTTTTCAATAAATAAATATTGTTTATTATATTTTCATATAAAATAATGTTTCTTTCTCAACTCTACTTTATAAAAAAATGTATGCTAGATTGCATACATTTTTACTAATAATATTATATAAAATTTTCAATAAAAGTTTTTCTATGAATTTCAGTTGGTCCATATTGCTTTATTGCATCAATGTGCATTTTTGTTCCATATCCTTTATGTTTTGCAAAACCATACTCTGGATATTCTTCATCATATTGTTTCATTAATCTGTCCCTTGTAACCTTTGCAAGGATTGATGCACAAGATATTGAATAACAAGTTGCATCTCCTTTTATTATAGACTGATATGGTATATTAAATGTATCTATTTCTCTTAATGCATCAAGTATTATTATGTCAGGTTTTGTTTTTAATTGTTCCATTATGTCTTTAATTGCTAGTGTTACTCCCTTTTTAGTTGCATTAAGTATATTTAATTCATCTATATCTTTTTCAGATATTAGTTGAACGCTCCAAGCAAGTGAGTCCTCAATTATTTTGTCATATAATATTTCTCTTCTTTTTTCTGTTACTTTTTTAGAATCATTTA
>CAQYCU010000057.1:0-274 GCA_948919095.1 uncultured Clostridia bacterium
TATCATTTATTAACTAATTTTGCAATATTTTAGCTGAAAAAATTGAAAAATACTATACATATGATACACTTTTTTTAGAATATTTTAAATATTTGTTTATTTTCTCTAATATTTTAAGAATAATGTACAATCTCTCCTCCATATATTTTACAAGAATTGTCAAATATGATTTTATTTTTATATAAATTAAATGAAGGAGATTTGTAATATGTTTGTTTGTAATCTAAAAATTAACAAAAAGAAATTTGTCTTTTTGTTCACATCTTTAATGTTA
>CAQYCU010000057.1:284-3070 GCA_948919095.1 uncultured Clostridia bacterium
AAAATATTTGTTAATACTCCTCAAGATGCCATTGCTGAAACTAATGTTTTAAATATTACTAGTGATAATTATACTAACTTTCTAAAAGATTGTCATGAAGATATTGATAAATATGTCGGAACTACTGTTCAAATTACGGGTTATGTTTATAGAATGCCTGACTTTACTGAAAATCAATTTGTTATTGCTAGAACAATGCTAATTAATTCTAATAATAAAGCTGTAGTTGTTGGTCTTCTTGCCGAAAGTGACAAAATAAAAAACTTCAATAATTCAACTTGGGTTACTTGCACAGGAACTATAAAAAAGGGAAATTATAATGGTGATATGCCGTTACTTGAGATACTAAGTATTCAAAATAGTGAAATTCCAGAAGACGAGTTTGTTTATTCTCCTAATGTTTCATCAAACGTTCTCGCCTCTTTCAAATAGACTTCTAAATACACCTTTTTCAATAAGTGGTCCATAAATTTCTTTTAAAATAATTAAAAGAATTGGACCAATAATCATTCCCATAACACCAATTAGTTTATAACCCGTATACATTGCAATTAAAGTAAATACTGGGTGTATTCCAATATGTTTACTTACTAATTTGGGTTCTATTATATTTCTAACAATAGCCATAATTGCGAGTAAAATAATTATTGCAACGCCTAATACTATATCACCATTTATTGCTTCTATTATTGCCCAGGGTATCATTATTGTACTTGAGCCAAGTATAGGAAGTGCATCAACAAAGCCTATTCCAATTGCTGAAAGTAATGGAAATGGTACATTTAATCCTACAAATTTAAATATTGTAAGTCCAATTAGTGAAATTATAAAGGATATTACTATTAATGTTGCTTCTGCTCTTAAGTAATGTCCTAATGATTTAGTAATTTCTCGTAAATGACTTACTAATTTCTTTGTCCATACATCTGGCAAATGATGTTCCACTTGGTCAATCATATATATCTTATCTGTACACATAAAATATAATGCCATTAAACTAAAAAATACTGTCATTAATAAATTTGGGAGTGTTGTTATCCAATCTTTTATTCCTTTTAGTGTTGTTGTTATCCAGTCACTTAAAGTATGAATTAAATCCGCTTCTGAACTCTTTATTGCGTTTTTTATTTCATCAGGTAGTCTTTCAATTATTCCATCATCTCCTATAAAGTTGTCTAATAAATTTTTTGCTTTATCAAAGTATTGGTCAGAACCTTGCAGCAATTTGTTAGTTTCGTTAAATAGTGTTGTTGTTCCCCAGCCAACTATTCCCACAATAAGTGTTATAGAAATTGCCATTACAAATATTGAGCTCACTTGTCTTGTCCATTTAAATTTTTTCATTAAAGCTTTTATTGCTGGTTCTATTAATAAAGCTAATATAAATGCTATTAAAAATGGCATATAAAAACAAGAAAATTTTATAGCTAAAAATAATATTATTAATGTTAGCGCAAACACCACTATCCTTTTTGTAACTATACTCCAATAATTAATGTCTGATACCATTAACTTTCTCCTTATTATAAGTTTATATTTTTTATTATTATATTCAGCTTTTTTTGATTTATACTTTTATAAATTTTATAGTCAAAAATAATAACTAGAAAAATTAAATTCTAGTTATTATTTCTACATAACTTTATAATTATTGTCCTTTTTCAATTTTTCCTATTAACATTATTTTAATTAAATCATGCAATAAATAGTTTTTAGGCTTTGTACTTACTTGTATTGTATTATTAAAAGTGTTCGTTTCTGTAGTCTTCTGTGGATTTACATCTACTTCTAAAGCATTATATATTTCAGTTGACATTGCATTTATCGTTGCTTCATTGTACTCCATGTTTTGTCTGTTTTTTAATATTGTGTCTACCATTGGGTTTATAACATTATATATGTCTGGATAACTAAGTTTAGTATTATTGCTACTAACATTACATGTCTCTTGTAGAACTGGTTCTGTATTTACATTTTTATATGGCTCTGTTGAAACCTCTTGGTCTACATTATTATATAAATTAACTGATACTTGTTTATTTATGTTATCATATAAATGCGTTGAAGTCTCTTCTGTATTTGAATTATTCATATTATGTAAATATTCTAAGGCTGAATCTGTTTTTATATTGTTTACATTATATGTTGGTTCCGATATGTTACTTACCACTGGTTGAATCGGTGTATTATTTACAACATTTACGTCTTGAGCTAATAATGTGTCTGTTGAGCGAATATTTACACTCTCATCCTTAGAATACGTGGTATTGTATAATTCATTTGGGTTATAGTTACTCCCTATTACTTTTCTAAAATATTCACTGTCATACATAAACATACATTCCTTTCTTAATTTTATATGATGGATTTTATAAAAAATAAACCCTCTAGCTTAAATTATGCTAAAAAGTTTATTTTTGTTACTATTTAGAGTTAACTACTGCTTTAAATTTATTTCCTCTATCTGCAAAGTTTTTGAACATGTCAAAGCTTGCGCTTGCAGGTGAAAATAATACTACTTCTCCCTCAACTGCAACTTCGATAGCTTTATTTACAACTTCATCTAGTGAGCTACATCTATATATTGGAAGTACTTTATTTTGTTTTTCTAATTCATCATTTACTGCTTTTTCTATTTTGTCTGCAGTATCCCCCATTAAAATAAGTTTTGAAACTTTATTTATGATTGGCTTTGCAATTTCAGTATAATCAAGTCCCTTATCATATCCTCCAGCAATTAGTACAATATTTTCTTCAAATGAGTTAATGCCAGCGATTACACTAGC
>CAQYCU010000057.1:3170-9191 GCA_948919095.1 uncultured Clostridia bacterium
TTCTTTTTACTATCAATGTATTCCTGCATACTTGTATGTACATTTAAGTGGTCTGGCATCATATTTGTAACGACTGCAATATGTGGATTATAATCCATTTTAAATAATTGAAAACTGCTAAGTTCAAGTACAACATAATCTTCTTTTTTCATTTCATTTATTTTATCAAATAAAGGTGTTCCAATATTTCCGCCTAAGAATACTTTTTTTCCGCCTCTTTTTAATATTGCAGCAATTAGTGAGGTTGTTGTTGTTTTTCCTTCTGTTCCAGTAACTCCTATAACTGTACTAGGTGTTAATTTAATTACTTGTTCTATCTCTGATGTTAGTATTGCTCCTTTTTGTACTTCTGCCTCAATTTCAGGTGTGTCAGGTCTACTAGTTGGTGAACGGAAGATATAATCGTAATCATATAAAAATTTTAAATTTCCTTTTCCAAAATATGTTCTAATATTGTATTTTTCTATTAGTTCTAATATTTGCTTATCAATTTCATTTTTTTCTCTATTGTCAAATACTGATATTGAACATTTTAATTTATAAAAATATTCTAGAAGCGGAATATTGCTAACTCCTATGCCTATTATTGCAACCCTTTTTCCTTCAATTTCTTTATTAAATTGTTTTAACTTTCCGTTTACATATTCTTCCATATTACGTCCTCTTTCTTTAGATATTCTTTTTCAATCAGTTTTTTTACTAGCTGGACAGTTGATTGCTTAGCATTTGTATAATTTGTTACATCAAAATTAATGTTATTGTTTCCTACTCTGTCAAATCCAGCATTTTTGTGTATTTCATCTCTTTTAATTATTATGTTTGTAATTTCTTCTTTAGAATATTTGCCTTCATATTGGGCATAACGTCTATTAACTCTCTCTTCTATATCTGCTTTTATAAACACATGACATGTCATGTCTGGATATATTTCTACTAAATCTCTACCTGATACAATAACGTTAAAATTTTCTCTATATTTTTCAATTATGTTTCTTGCAAATTCATATAAAGCTTTATTATTTGCTTTGCTTGCTATTTCACTAACTTCTAAACTGTTTTCCATACTTTGTATTTTGTCATTTGATATTTCGTTTCCATTAATATATATTACTGTCATTTTGTCTATAATTTTAAAATCTATATTAAGCATTTTCATTACTTCAAATGCGTTTATGTTTCCTAATTTTTCAGGAGAATTCATTATATTTTGTAATGCTACAATATTTCTTGCATCTATATTTTCATTACTACTTTTTAATTTTTTCTTTGCTTCTGAAATAGCAAATGTTATTCCTCTATAAATTGCGCTTCCATCAACAAAAACACTATTATTTATTAAGTTTGTAAGTTCTTTACATATTGAAGTTTTTCCTGATGCAACCATTCCTTCTATTTCTATGACTTTGTTACTCATATATAATTCCTTAATTTAAATATTTAGGCTTTTACAGGCTGCCTATGAGCCTCAAAACATTTATATTATATCAAATATTTTTATATTTCTCAATATTTTTTTCAATAACTTAAAGTATATTTTTTCTTTTGTTGGAAATAATGATAGTATAATTTTAATTTGGAGGTGCTAGTTATGTCAAAAGAAACTAAGAAAAAGAAATCAAGTAAAAATGAAAACTCAAACAATAACAACCAAGCTCAACAAAATGTAGATTCAAACAGATAGTAAAATTTTATTTTATAAGAAAAACTCCCCATGAGGGAGTTTTCTCAATTTTAATTCTCTATTTCACATACTTTACTGTTATATTCCTAAGTATGGCTTTAAAAATTTTCCTGTATAGCTCTGTTCATTCTTGCATATTTTCTCAGGGGCTCCAACTGCAATAACCTCGCCACCTTTGTCTCCTCCTTCTGGTCCAAGGTCAATGATATAATCACAAGTTTTTATTAAATCCAAATTATGTTCAATAACAAGAACTGTATTTCCTGTATCTACTAAACGTTGTAATATATCAACTAATCTATGAACATCGTCTATATGAAGACCTGTAGTTGGTTCATCTAGTATATATAATGTTTTTCCAGTTGGCCTTTTTGATAACTCAGTTGCAAGTTTAATACGTTGTGCTTCTCCACCAGATAATGTAGTTGAAGGTTGTCCTAGTTTTATGTAACCTAATCCAACGTCACTTAGAGTTTGTATTTTTTGTTTTATACGTGGTATGTTTTCAAAAAATACTAACGCCTCTTCCACAGTCATATCAAGCACATCTGATATTGATTTTCCCTTATATTTTACCTCTAAAGTTTCCCTGTTATAACGTTTACCTTTACATACGTCACAAGGAACATATACATCTGATAGAAAATTCATTTCTATTTTAATAATTCCATCTCCTGAACACGCTTCGCATCTTCCACCAGGAACATTGAAACTGAATCTTCCCTTTTCATATCCTCTCATTTTTGATTCATTAGTAGTTGCAAATATATCTCTAATAAAGTCAAATACTCCAGTATATGTAGCAGGGTTTGAACGTGGCGTTCTTCCTATTGGAGATTGGTCAATATTAATTACTTTGTCAATATTTTGCAAGCCCTTTATTTCTTCGCATTTTCCAGATTTTATTGTTGAATTATTTAAGGTTTTATAAATATTTTTGTATAATACATCATTAACTAATGTACTTTTTCCAGAGCCTGAAACTCCTGTAACACATATAAATTGACCTAATGGAAACTTAACAGATAAATTTTTCAAATTATGTTCTGTAGCTTTTTTTACTTCTAAATATTTTCCTGTTAATTTACGTCTATGTTTTGGTACTGTAATTTGTTTTTTTCCTGAAAGATATTGTCCAGTAATTGATTTTTCTACCTTTGCAATTTCTTCTGCTGTTCCTTGAGCCATAACATAACCGCCATGAACACCAGCTTGTGGACCTATATCAATAACTTGGTCTGCAGAATACATAGTATCAGTATCATGTTCAACAACTATTACTGAATTTCCAAGGTCTCTTAGCTTTTTTAAGGTTGCAATTAATTTATCATTATCTCTTTGATGAAGACCAATACTAGGCTCGTCAAGTATATACATTACACCTGTTAGCCCAGAGCCAATTTGAGTTGCAAGCCTAATACGTTGTGACTCTCCACCTGATAATGTTCCTGCTCCTCTTGATAAAGTTAAATAATCAAGTCCAACGTCAATTAAGAATTGTAATCTAGTATTAATTTCTTTTAAAATCTGCTCTGCAATCATTGAGTCTTTCTCATTCAATTCAAGCCCCGAAAGATATTCTTTCATATGAAATACTGACATATCAGTTAATTCATTTATATTTTTATCTCCAACTTTAATAGAAAGTGCTTCCTTTTTTAAACGTGCTCCATGACAGGTTGGACATTCTGATTCACTCATATAATATTCGTAAAATTGAACCATTCCTGCTGATTTTGTTTCTCTATGTCTTCTCTCCAAAGTTGGTATAACTCCTTCAAATGGTATTCTGTTTTTTCTTGTTCCAAAGGCGCTTTCATACTCAAAGTCAATAACTTCGTCACCTGTTCCATATAATATCTTTTCTAAAAACCAACGAGGCAATTTCTTTATAGGAACTGATATATCCACATTATAGTGTTTTGCTATTGCTTCAAAATACATTTTAGCGATTGTGTCGCCCTTCTTCATTGTACTTGCACCAAAACATTTAACTCCATTATATAGTGTTAAATTCTTATCAGGTATGATTAAATCTTCATCCATTTTCATTAAGTAACCAATACCAGTACATTCTGGGCATGCTCCCATTGGATTATTAAATGAAAACATTCTAGAAGATATTTCTTCAAAACTAATGTTGCAATCAGGACAAGCATAGTTTCCACTATAAAGTTTTTCACTTTGCTTTGGTACTTCTACTTTCACTAAATTATTTGCTTCTTTCATGGCAAGTTCTATTGATTCTGTTAAACGTGCTCTAATGTCATCTTTTATAACTAATCTATCAATAACTATTTCTATTGAATGTTTCTTTTTTCTGTCAATATCAATATCATCAGTTAGTTCAACATCATTTCCATCAATACGTGCACGAACAAAGCCCTCTTTTTGATAATTTTCGAGTAGCTTTTTATATTCACCTTTTTTGCCTCTTATAACTGGCGCTAAAATTTGTATCTTAGTTCCTTCTTCTAATTTCATTACGTCATCTACTATTTGGTCTATTGTTTGCTTTTCTATTTTTTTTCCGCAATTTGGGCAATATGGTACACCAATTCTAGCATATAATAAACGTACATAGTTATAAATTTCAGTAACTGTTCCTACTGTTGAACGTGGATTTCTAGATGTTGTTTTTTGGTCTATTGATATTGCTGGTGAAAGTCCTTCTATTGATTCAACTTTTGGTTTATCCATTATGCCTAAAAATTGCCTTGCATATGAAGATAAACTTTCTACATATCTTCTCTGTCCTTCTGCATAAAGTGTATCAAATGCAAGTGATGATTTTCCAGAACCTGATAAACCTGTTATTACAACTAATTTTTCTTTTGGTATTTCTATATTTATATTTTTTAAATTGTGCTCTGATGCTCCTTTTATTATTATTTTATCTAGTGCCATTTTAATTAATGTCCCCCTAATTGATAGTTTACTATTAGATAAGAAAGTTGCCCCATTATTCTTTAATTAGTATAACTTTAAAATAGAACACTTTCATATTACAGAACATAGCAGACCTAATTTATACTTTAGGTCTACTTATGTTATTGTACCAATTTCCCCTAAAAATAATTTCCTCATTTTTTATTGGTATACATATTATAAAACGTTTGTTCAATTTTGTCAAGATATTTTTTAAATATTTACTTGTTTTTTTTGTAATAATATAATAAAATATATTTATATTAAATCATTGCTAGATTCAATATATCAAAAAATAATGTTTGAAAATGTATATACATTCGAAAGGAAAAAATTAATTATGGAAAACGAAGATGTTTTAAGCACTCCTTCTGCTTTTGAAAATATGACTTCTAAAGAACAAAAAGAAGAATTAGAAAATATTATGGCTCAAATTAAATTATTACATAGACAAGAAGTAATCTCTGCTGCTTATGAAATTGTTGATATTTCATATAATGTATTACAAAGTGGAAAAATAGTTTATGATATAACTTTAACTGACCCTGAAAATAATGGCAATTTTATCCATGAATATTATGGTGAAACTGATAATCAATTATCAAAGATAGAATTAAAAAGTGATGAAGAACTTGAAAAATACGAGCTTGCTGGTTTTGATACCACAGCTATACGAGATGAACAAAAAGAAATTAAAGAGCTTTCTAATAATCCTAATAGAGTCTCATTAAATAAACTACATGAACAAGAAAATGAACTTGAGGAAACAGCTAAAGATTTAGGCATTCCTAAAGATGAAATTGCAATGTATTCTAAAATTGATGGAAATAATGACCTTGGTCTTGATGCTAATAAGGTTACTGGTATTAAATCTCAAGAGATTGAAGGAAACTCTTTCGTTTCAACTCATTATACAATGAATGACGTTGTTGGTATGCAATTTAAATCATATATTATTGTTAAAAATTTGGCTGGTAGACCTTCTGTTTATGGTATATCTGAGGACAATACTTTAACTAGAATTGATGATAATATTCTTACTCCAACAAATGCTGCTTCTATGTCGTTAGTTAAATCTAATGGTGATATAAAAAATGTTGGTGTTGTTGCCTCTTTTAAAGTTAATGTTAAAGGTTCTGAATTAAATTCTGACCAAGCTATTGGTTTATATAATGATAATGGGCGTGTTGGTGGATTTTATGCTAGAGGAAACTTAACTGCTGATAAAATGATTGGTTCTGAAGTTCCTAGTAGTACCTATAGTAATTATACTAATAGAACTAGGGAAATGCTTGATACTAGAAGTAATCAAGATATAACTCATGAAGCAAACTCTGTTGCAACAAGGGTTGAAGTTAATAATGATAATATTCAAAATATTAAAGATGGCGGAAATAATATGAATGCACAGC
>CAQYCU010000058.1 GCA_948919095.1 uncultured Clostridia bacterium
CCTCTCTCTTGCTCTTGGGCCATCCAGTCCATTGTAGCTTGACCGTCATGAACTTCACCTATTTTGTGAGTTCTTCCAGTATAGAAAAGTATTCTTTCAGTTGTTGTAGTTTTTCCTGCATCTATATGGGCCATTATTCCTATATTTCTTGTTCTCTCTAAAGGAAACTCTCTTCCTGCCATTTATTTTTTCCCCTTTCTAAATATTTATCTTAGGATAAATTTTTGTCAAAAGCGAGAATTACAAGGCAGTTTGCTTAAAAATTTTTGAAATAATACTAATTGTATATTGAAAAAATTTTTAAGTGAACTAACGCCGTAATTCGAAGTTTTTCACAAAAATTTTAAAATTTATAGTGAGCAAATGCCTTATTAGCCTCTGCCATTTTGTGCATATCTTCTTTCTTCTTAAATGCTCCACCGTTTCCTTCAACTGCGTCCATTATTTCAGCTGCTAGTTTTTCGCACATTGTTTTTTCATTTCTTTTTCTAGCATATAATACTAACCATCTTAAACCTAAAGTTTGTCTTCTTTCTGGTCTAATTTCTAGTGGAACTTGGTATGTTGCACCACCAACTCTTCTTGCTTTTACTTCAAGAACTGGCATTACGTTATTTAATGCTTCTTCAAATACTTCGATTGCTTCTTTTCCTGATTTTTCTTTTATTATGTCAAAAGCATCATATACTATTCTTTGTGCAACTGTTTTCTTACCATCTAACATAACATTATTGATTAGTTTTGTAACTATCTTACTGTTATATATTGGGTCTGGTAATACATCTCTTTTTGCTATATATCCTTTTCTTGGCACTATTCTTCCCTCCTTTATAAAATTATGGTACTCTGAGATAAACTTTTTACTAAATCTGTTTTAAATAATTCTTTAGACATTTATTTTTCAGACTTCTATTCAAAAATTTTCTCCGTATAATGCAATTTATTTCAAATTTAAGTCCAAACTTAATTTATCAATTTATTGCACTATGTGGCTCTTAAGTACTAAAAGCCTTGCTTTAAGCTAATTACCTATTATTTTTTAGGTTTCTTTGCTCCATATTTAGATCTTGCTTGCATTCTATCTTTAACGCCTGCAGTATCTAATGTTCCTCTAATGATATGATATCTAACACCTGGTAAGTCTTTTACTCTTCCACCTCTAATTAAAACAACACTATGCTCTTGTAAATTGTGTCCGATTCCTGGGATGTAAGATGTTACTTCATATCCATTTGAAAGTCTAACTCTGGCAACTTTTCTTAATGCTGAGTTTGGTTTCTTAGGTGTAACTGTTTTTACAACTGTACATACTCCTCTTTTTTGTGGAGATCTCGCATTAGTTTGTCTGCTTTTCATTGAGTTAAATCCATGTTGTAAAGCTGGAGACTTAGATTTTGCTTTTGAAGTTTGTCTTCCTTTTCTTACTAATTGATTAATTGTTGGCACTTAAATTTCACCTCCTATATATAAAATTTTCAATTTCTAGCTTTTCTTTTTCTAGAATTAAAATAAAACCGTTAAATTCTTTGGATAACTTAACAGTTTTATTTTAACATTTTTGCTATTCATTGTCAATATTTTTTGCTTATTTTTGTCGTATTTTTTCCGTCAAAATATGCGTTTTTTCTTTTTATGATATTTTAAAAAATTTGTCGAATTTATATCTAAAAAACTGTGAGAGTATTCTCACAGTTTTTTATTTATCTATCATTTTCTTCAAAACTACGTTTTGCATCTGCTACTCTATCTCTAGTTTCTCTCATTTCTCTATTTACAATAGAGTCGATAGTTGCATTTCTTTGTAATTCTCTAACAAATGCTTTGTGTGCTTTATCGTTTTCTGCTTGTTGTCTTGCTTGTTCTTCTGTTGTTGGTTGTTGATTTTCTAAATCTTCTTTATATTGTTCTAGTTCTTTCTTTCTTCTATGTTTCTTTATAAAGTTCCACCAGTGAAGTTTTTCTTGCTCTTGTAAAGCTTGTTGTCTTTCTTGTACAGCTTTCTCTACTCTTTCTTGTGGTGTTTGTGCTTGTTCAGCTTGTCCACGTTCTTGTTGAATTGCAGTCTTTCCTTGTATATATTCTGCTCTTTGAGCTTGTAATGATTGTATGCTTTTATCAGTTTTAGCAATTTGTTTTTTAAGTACTTTTTCAAGGTCGTAATCATTTTCTCTATTTTTTCTTCTCTTCATTCCATCATTAACTACTGCAACTATATGGTCTACGTCTTTATCTTCAAATTCTACATCAGCGTCTTTTGATAATGCTATAAATTTTGTTCTTGCTGTTTGATATTTTGTTTGTGCATTTGCAAGATTTGCATTTAAATCAGCTTTTTGTTGATTTAGACTATCTCTTGTTGCTCCTTCTGTTGCGATTGTTATTTTATCCTCTAAGTCTTTCAATTCAGCGTTAATTTTTTTCATTTCATTTCTAGCATCTAGCATGTCTTTAAAGTTGTCGCTAATTTCTTGTGCATTATCTGTTTTTTCTTCATCAGTAAGTTCTTGGATTTTTCCCATTGCTTCTTTGTCTTCTGTTTGTACTTTTTCTTCTTTTTCAAGTCTTTTTATCTCTGTATCATATCTTTTTTCTACTATCTCTTGAATTGCTTCTCTAACACCTGGAAGTTCTTTCATTTCTTCGATGCTTTGGTCAATATTCTTTTTTAATTGGTCCTTTGTTGCTCTTTTTGTTAATGTTTCAATTCTAAGTTCTTCTAAGTCTTTTTTCTTCTTAGCTAATTCAGCTCTAAGTGTTTGTCTTTGAGCTTCGTTTTCTTCTTCTTCAATTTCTGCCATTAATTCTTCAACTTCTGATACAAGTTTTGTATAATTAGCTTTACTTGCTCTTGAATCTACTTTTGCAGTTTCAAAACTTGTTCTTAATCCTGCATATGTTCCTTCAATTACTTGTAATTGTGCTAAAGTTATTCTTTGTTCCTCATTTAATTTTGGTTTATTAGCCATTTTTAATTCTCCCTTCTCTTTTTAAATTAAGAATTTAAAATTTTGTCACATTCATTTATTAAATTTTGGCATCCGTCTATTATTTCTTTGTCACTTTCTATTAGTTTGTTAGTTTCTGTTTTTAGTTCTGTAAATTTATCAGCCATTTCAACTACTTTATCCATATTGTTTTCTTCCATATTTTTTTCCTCCATTTGATTATTTTGAATAATCACGTTATCATACAATTTTATTATAACATATTTTTACAATTTGTCAATACTTTTCCATATATTATGTTAATTTTATTGTTTTTTATGTTGTTTTTGCTTATTGACTATTTCTTTTATTAGTGCTAATATAATTAAAATTTTAGTAAAGGAGTCATTATGGTTAATAATTTTTTTGAAATTGATGAAAATTTTGAAAGTATAATAGATAAATCTTTAAAGGATGTTATGGGAGTTTCTTTGATATCTTCTATTGAACCAATATATACAGGCTGGACTAATATTGTTTATAAAGTTTCTGCTGATAATGGTAATTATTATCTTAGATTTCCAAGAGATGAATTTTGGATTAGAACTATTGTTAAGGATTATCAGTTTGCTAGCTTTATTAATGGTAAAACTTCATTCCAAACTGTTGATTTAAAACTTGCTTCTGATAATGGTAGACCTTTTTCTATCCACAGGGAGTTTGAAGGAGCTTCTCTTGCTGAAAAAATTCAAAAAATGGGTGATAACGAAGTTTTAGGCATTTCTAGAGAGCTTGCTAAGTTTATGTTTGAGCTTCATAATGTAAAATTTGATAAAAATGAGATTTTTACTATTGATAATATTGGCTTAGAGCTTAATGATTTTATTACTGAACTCTTGGATAAACATGTTTCTGATGAGGATAGGGAGTTTTGAAAGTCTAATAATTTTGGATTTTCTGGCGATAAATGCTTAGTTCATGGGGACCTTAATTTGAGTAATGTTATTCTTGATAATGATAATCATATTTGTGCTGTTATTGATTTTGGATTTGCTGGTTTTGGCAATAAGTATTTTGATTTGGCTAGAGTTCTTTCTAGGGATTACCCTCCTGTTTTTAGAGATTATATTATTAATTCTTATGAACAACTTGAAGGGGCTAGTCTTGATATTTCTGAACTTGATAAGAATATTAATACTTGGAAAAAAATTGATAGTGGCTATATGAATTACATGATTAAGATTGGAATTTATGAAAAGGAATAGGTTCAGTAAATGTTTTACAGAATTTAAATAAAAATTTATCCATACAAATATTGTTTTTTTATATTTGTATGGATTTTATTGTATTATACATACACTTATTTCTAAAATTCAAATAAGTTTAGTCCAATTTCTTCATTAAATTTTCTATCAACTTTTCCATCAATAATGTTTATTACCATTTCACAGGTAGCACTTACTACTGCTTTATTTAAATGTCCGCCAAATACTTGACCTTTGTCATTTCCTGCACTCATATGTATATGTGTATAAAATTCATTATTCATTGTGTTTATTGTTCCTGTTAGAGATACTATTTCAAAGTCTCCTTTAAATTCATTTGAATAATATTTCTTTTCTTCCACTTTAAAAACTCCAACTGTAAAGTTGTTTGTAGCGCCTAGAGCATTAATATTTGCTAATTTTATATTTTCTTTTAGTGCTATTTCTTTAATTTTTTCAAGGATTTCTTCTCCTTTGTCAATTCTTGCAATTATTACATTTTCAAATCTTCTATAATCCATCTTTTTATTCCTCCTGCTATTAATATAGCACAATGGTTTTACTTTTTCTAGTGCTGAGATTTAAGTTTTTATTTTTATAATATTGAAATTATATATAGAAATAAGTATAATATTAATAGTTAGAGAGGTTTATATTTATGAATTATAAAAATATTATCTTAGATGTTGGTGGAATTTTATTTGATGATAGTAAGAAAAATATAGAAAAGGTTCTCAATAAAAATTGTGATTTGATTTATAAAAGTGCGTATGGCTCTAGTTTTAGAGATTGTTTACTTGGATATAAAACAGTGCCAGAGCATCTTGATAATTTACTTAGCTCTCCTCATTTTAATGATGTTAGCTATATTCTCGATAAAGATAATTTGCCAATTACTTTTCCTTTAATTGAGAATAACTTTTCTTATATTAAGGATTTGAAAAAAGGTGGTTATAAAGTTTATCTACTAACTAATATTACTGATGATGGTTATGATTATATAAATAATGTTGTTAATATTAATAAGACTTTTGATGGTGGTATCTATTCGTATCAAGAGCATTTGATTAAGCCTGATACTAGTATATACAATTTGTTGATTAATAGATTTAAGTTAAATAAGGATGAGTGTATATTTTTTGATGATAAGGAAAGAAATGTTATAGCTGCACGTAATTTTGGTATAAAGAGTTTTGTTTTTAGGTCAATTGGTGATATAAAAAATAATATATAATAGAAGCAAAGTTTCGTATAAAAGTCAATGATTTTAGAAATTTTATCCTATAATCTTTATCATCTTTACAAAAAAGTTTCTTAATTTTTTTGTGTTTCTATAAATAATTTTTTATTTATTTTAGGAAATTCCTCATTTACAAAATCTCTGTTATCTATATATTTTTTATAGCTTAATTCTAATTGCAATGTTTCAACTTTATTGTTTGAATATTTTTTTATAATATATCCACCACTATATGGAGTATTTAAGCTAACTTTAAAATTAAGACTTTCTAAAGTACTTTTTATAAGTAGAGTGTATTCTTTATTAAAGGTTTTCCCTTTTTGGTTGCCTAGAACTACGTCTTCATCAATATCTTTACCAAAACTGTGTAAGTCTATTAAATATATTTTATTAAAATGAGATAATTTATCGTTTATTAGTTTTTGCAAAGCTTGATGGTAAGTGGTGTAGTATTTTTCAATTCTAGTATTAATTTCTTTATCTTCTAATTTTGCATGATACATAGGATTATTAAAAGTAGTTTTGGTATAAATATAGCTATCTACATAAGAGGAAGTATTAATATTATTAACTATTTCTCTATTGAGGTCAATTACATATCTACTAACATTATTAATAATAGTTGTAATATCTAAATTTTTCAAAAAAGAATATAAATTAGGCAAATACCAATCCATATTAGCAAGTATCACATTATCAATCAATTTATTTTTCATAGTTTGTGGGATATATGTACCACTATGAGGAATAGAAACAATTATAGGTGTTATATTTTTACTATTGTTCCATATTTCAATTTTATCTATAATTTATTTCCTTAATAGAATTTTTTAAATAAAAGAGTAATATCAATTTATCTGATATTACTCTATCATATTATTCTTATACGGATTCGGATAAGAATGCTTTGGTGAGCCAGAAGGGAGTCGAACCCCCGACCCACGGCTTAGAAGGCCGTTGCTCTATCCAACTGAGCTACTGACTCATAATATTGAACAATGATTATAATAACACAAATTCACATCAATGTCAATATGTAAATTATGGATTTTTAAAATTTAATTATTTTATTATACATTTTTATTGCATAGTTGTCTGTCATACCTGAAATGTAGTAAATTATAGCTTTTATGTAGTCTTTTTCATTATTTATATCAAATAATACTTTGTTTTTATTGTTTTCTGCTCTTTCTATGTTCCAATAGTTTTTTAGCCATTCTTCAAAGTCACTAATTACCGCAAAATAGTTTTCTTGTATTTTTGTTTTGTTATGATAGCTTTCTTTTAAAACCTCAAATATCTTGTTAATTACAAGGGCAAAGTATTCATTTGATGCTATTAACTTATCTGATAAATATATGTTTTGATAATTGAATTTTTTAATTTTGTTCATTTTATTAAACATTCTTTCAGAAAAACATAGTCCATTTTCTATTGATGAATTCATACATAAATCGTAAACTAAGTCATTTACAATGTTTGTATTATTTATTTTTTCATTTTTATTTATTTCTAGCAAGTTATAGAGTTCTTCTAGTTTTTCATCTAGTATTCCTAAAGTTATTGCGTCTGCAATATCTCTTCCTAAGTATGAGATTTTGTCTGCAATTTTTACAACACAGCCTTCCCAAGTATAAGGTGCATATTGATTTGGTGTTTTATAACTTTCCAAATTGATAAATTCATTTCTAGGTTTTATTTGATTTTCGTCTATTTCGCCACAGTGTGATATTATTCCATCTCTAACAGCATAAGTTAGATTTAAGTTTTGCATGTTTCCATCTGGGTCTTCTAAAGTTTCTATTTTATCTACTGTATCTAGTCCATTTCTTTCATGCCAAAAGCCCTCTCCTAATTCACGTTTTGAAATATATGATAATACTTTTTCTCCTTGATGACCAAATGGGCTATGTCCTATATCATGTGCAGTTGCTATTGCTTTTGTAAGTTCTGTGTTTAGGCCTAAATATTTCGCTATTGTATAGCTAATAGATTCTACAAGTATTACATGTTCTGTCCTAGTGCATATATGGTCATCTTCTGGTGAAAAGAATACTTGAGTTTTATGCTTTAAACGTCTATAGCTCCTGCTATGAATTATTCTTGTGTAATCTCTTTCAAATTCTGTTCGCATTTCACTGTTTCTACTATATAATGCTTTTTCTCTACTTATACTATTTTCCCATTTTTCACTTTTGTTAGTTGTGGCAACTTCTTTTAATATTCCTTGCAATTTTAATTCTCCTTTTCAAATCTCTGTTTTGCTCATTTCATCTAAGATTATACTTTATTTGTATTTCAAAGTCAATAGATGTGCAAAATTTTGTTTGCGTTTGCATGTTGACTTTTTTTAGTTTTTAGATATAATATACATTAATAAATTTATGGGGTGAATTGAATATGGATGTTGTTGGTACTATGTTTTTTAAAGATAATAAATTGTTAATTGATAAACCTAGAAAGCGTTCTACCTATCAGATGATTGGTGGTAAGGTCGAGGATAATGAAAGTCCTATTGAAGCTGCAATAAGAGAGTGCCACGAAGAACTTGGTAGTAATGTTATTTTTGATGAAAATTCTTTTGAGTTAATTTTGGAATTTGATGAAATTGCTACAAGTGATGGCGTTACGCCTATTCATTTTTATGTTTTTCAATATACTGGTGTTCTTAGTGGAACTCTTCAAGTTTCTGAAGAAATAAAGAGTTTCTTATGGTATAATTCTTCTTTTGGTACTGATATTTTGTCAAATACTTTAAAAAATGAGGTTGTACCATATTGTTTAAAGAATAATTTGATTACATAACTTCTGTGTCGAATTTTGTAAATATTAGTTTTGCTTGAAAATGGGAGATTTTGTTATATGAATAAATATATTGATTTTAAAGAGTTTGTTGATACTGAAAAGTTAAAATTTGTTGCGAATGAAATGCGTAATGGTAAAATTGTTGTATTTCCTACTGAAACTGTTTATGGCATTGGTACTAATGGGCTAAATGAGGCTTCAGTTCAGAAATTATATGAGATACGCAATAGACCTACTACTAAGCCTATTAGTTTATTAGTTTCTGATATTAGTATGGCTCAAAAATATACTAAGTCTATAAGTGATATTGAGTATAAAATTATGAATGCTTTTTTTCCTGGTCCACTAACTATTGTTTTAAAAAAGGCTGCTATCGTGCCTAATATTACTACTGCTAATAGTGAGTTTGTGGGTATTCGTATGCCTGAAAATGATATTGCAAGAAATCTTGTTTCATATGCTGGTGTACCTATTGCAACTCCTAGCGCTAATATTGCTGGACATCCTAGTGGTACTAATATTAAGAGCATTATGAATGATTTTAGTAATACTGTTGATTATTTTATTGATAGTGGTGAGAGTAAGATTGGGCAGGCTTCTACTGTTGTTAAGGTTGAAGATAGCGTGCCTGTTATTTTGAGGGAAGGCAGTATTTCTTTAGAAGAGATTAAAAGTGTGATTGGTTAGATTTAATTATTTTATACAATATAATTAAAAGAGATTTAGTTTTTCTGTACTGAACCCAAAAAATTGGACATTTTTTGATTAGGTACTAGGCAACTTGG
>CAQYCU010000059.1 GCA_948919095.1 uncultured Clostridia bacterium
AAATGTTATTATTAAAAGTAGTATTGGCTCTAACATTCCTGAAGATACTATGTTTCCACTTGCTATCATTAGTGTTGTTAAAAGTGGAATTAGTAATTTTGCAAATGAAGATAAATCACTTATTGCATTTTTCACTTCTACTATTGCATTTGAAAAATTCGTCATTATAAGTGTTACTATCAATATGTATTGAACATAGTATGAAATTTTTGAAATTGTTTCATTTCCTAAGTTTTCGCTAATTGCTTTTAAAACACTGCCAATAACTACAATAATTATTATTCCTGATAATGTTAGTAATGCATTTTTTAAGTTTTTGCTGAATAATTTTGATATTAGTTTTAATAATTTGTTATTGTCAAATTTCCCTGTTAAACTAGTTTTAAAAAAGTCATTCAAGTCAATTTCTTCTAAATATTCTGATGATTTGTTCAGAAAATCTGATATACCATATTTCTCTTCTTGCTCTTTTAATATTTCTTCTGTTGCATAAATTGTACTTGAATTTATAATTAAAAAATATTGTATTGTAAATAATATAATTAATATTTTTTTCATAGTTTTCCTTTGTGTTTTTATGTTAACGTAAAGAGTTTTAACATTTTATTTTAATTACTTTGCATTACTACGGAGGTTTGCCTTTTTCATTCTATTGGTTGTTTTTATATTTAAGGAAGTACCTTTGTTATAGTATTTATTAAAGCTTCTATTATTGGCATTGACATTGATATGATAATAATTTTTCCTCCAATTTCGGTCTTACTTGCAATCGCTGTTTCTCCACTGTCTTTACATATACTTACTGCAAATTCTGTAAGTATTGCAATTCCAGTTATTTTTATTAATATTTTTATAAATTGCGTATTTATATTTACTTTGCTTGCTAGAGTTTCAACTAGATTTATTATGTTTGCCATATAGTTTGTACAAATTAAAAGTATAATTACACCCGTGGCTATTGATATATATACTGCAAATTCTGGTTTATATTGTTTTATAATAACTGCAATTATTATTGCTATTAGGCTAATTCCAATTATTTTTATAATTTCCATATTTCTTTTCCTTTATTGTTTTAATTATGTATGCTGCAATAATTTTACAAATTAAATATTGTCCTGACTGTTGAAAATAAGTTACTTACTTCTTTTATTACCATTGTTAAAACAATTATTAATCCAGCTAAAGTTGTCATCATTGCTTGGTCTTCTCTTCCAGCTCTAACAAGTACTTGATACAATACAGCAACTAATATTCCTATTGCTGCAATTTTGAATAGTAAATCTATGCTCATTTTTTACCCTTTCTAAACTAATATTATAACTATTGTCAGTCCAACAGTTAGTCCTAATGTCCTATACATTTTTTCGCTTTTTCTTCTTTCAAATTCTGCTTCATTTATTTTAGTATCAATAAATTTTTCTGTAAGTCTAATTTCACTAACTTGTCCATCTAGGTCAGTATTTCCAAGCATTTTAGATAGCCCCTTTAATACGTCAATATCTTCTTTTGTTAATTTTGTTTTTGAATTATCAAGTGCATCTTCCCATGCAACTCCTGCAAATTGATATTCCATATTTACTGATGCATCAAAAAATATTTGCGCAATGCTTGGACTGCATTTGTCTGCAATTTCAGCAAAAACCTCTGGTATAGGTTGATATGTAAATTTTATTTTCTCTTCAAAAATATGTAAGGCTCTTTGTATTTCCTTTAATTCTTTTACTCTTGTTGAGTACTTTTTTGAAATTGTTATTCCAATGAATGCCGATATCCCTAAAATAATTGCTAATAATATGAATTTTACTGTTATCATTTGTTTTTTCCTCCATTAGTTCTTATTGTAAATATATTCCAATTATTCATTATTATGCCAACATTTCATCTACTGATTTATACATATTTTTATCTAATATGTACATATTCTTTATTTTTCCCTTTTTTTCTAAAAAAATCAACCTTGTAAATAAATGTTGTTCATATAATTTATTTAAATTTTCATTTATTTTTAGTTCATTTATATCTCCTGCATGTGCTGTAAATATTCCTTTTACACCTGAACATATTCCATAATTAATAGCTTCTATATCTTCTTTTGTTCCTATTTCATCAGCAACTATTACTTGTGGTGACATACATCTAACTGCAATTTTCATTCCTAAACTTTTAGTAATATTATCCATTACGTCTGTTCTTAGTCCAATATCATTTTGTGGAACTCCTTTATACATTGCTGCTATCTCTCCTCTTTCATCTATTAGTGAAGTTGTAAAACCCATATTACTAATATTTCTAACTATGTCTCTTAACATAGTAGTTTTTCCAGTGCCTGGTTTTGAAATTATTAATGTATTATTTATTTCTAATTCTTTTTTATTGACAATAAATTCAATAACTTTATCACTTACTCCAATTACTTCTTTTGCTATTCTAAAGTTAAGAGATGATATATAATTTACATTTGAAACTTTGCCCTCTTTCATTGCAATGCTTCCAGTTATACCAATTCTATGTCCACCATATAATGTTATAAAGCCATTGCAAATTTGAGTTTGGTATGAATAAATTGAATTGTCACATAGCATTTGTAGTATTTGAACAACTTCTTTTTCTGTTGGTTTGTAATCAGTAATTACCTCTTCATTGTCATATTTTAAAATAGCTTGTCTATTAGTTCTAATTCTAATTTCTTGTAATTCTTTTAGTTTTTCCTTGTTTATTAATGCACTTATTTTACTTGGTAATATTCTATAAATTGCATCTATCTGCATATTTTCTCCTTCTTGTATTTTTTTTTAATATTCTATATAAATTTTATGCTATTACCATAAAAAATAGACTAACTTTGGATTTATTTTTTCCAAAATTAGTCTATAATTTTCCATTTATTCTGGTATTATCATTCTGTTTATTCCAGAGGAAATTATCTCTTCCATATTATTCGCAAGTTCGTCTATTTCCTTTGGCATAACTGTTAAGTTATATTTTGATGGCTCTAATACAAGTTTAACAAGGTCATATTTTTCCTTATATGAGGAGTTTTTTAAAAATGAGAACTCTTCAAATTTTTCTGTTAATATATCAAATGTATCAGCTACTATTGTTGCCGCTTCTACAATTGTTGGAACTCCTATCGCAATTACTGGAACTCCCATCGTTTTAATATTTATCTTTTTTCTTTTATTCCCTACACCTGCTCCTGGTGTAATTCCTGTATTTGAAATTTGAATTGTTTTTAAAAGCCTTGAAATATTATTAGATGCAAGTGCGTCTATTACAATTATCCCACTTGGTTTTATTTTTTTAGTAATTGAACTTATTATCTCCTGAGTTTCCATCCCAGTTGTCCCAAGAACTCCTGGTGCAATCGCACATACATTACGTGCATTTTCGGGCAACAACTCTGGTTTATATTTAAATATATGTCTAGTTATTTCTAAATCTTTTACAACTTTTGGTCCTATTTCATCAGCTGTGGTGTCTTCATTTCCAAGTCCAACTACTAAAATTGGTCCATCAAAAGTAATTAGTTTTTTTAGCTCCTCTGAAAATATATCAATTACTTGCTTTAACTCATCATTTGTAATTATTTCTATATCTTTAATATTTACTGTAATGTAATTTCCTATGTCTTTTCCTAAAAGCTTGCTTCCATTATCATTTATTACTTTTACTGTTGTAACATTTATTTTTTCTGATACTTCATTTTCTTCAGTAATTATTCCATCAAGTTCTCCTTTTTTTATTGCACTTTTACAAATCTCAGCTCTTTCGTCTGCTAAATCGGTTCGAAAATCTAACATAAAATTTACCTTTCTTTTTAATATATATTAGATTTCCCCTTTTTGTAAATAATATACTCTTTATCTAATTTGAAAAAGAATTAGTATATTGCTAAGTGAACAAAATTAAAATCAATTATGAGCAATAATTACATAGTATTGCATCAAGTCCAATATCTAAATCAATATTTCCATTCTTAGAATTCTCATCTAAATTAATTAGTTCTTTTAAAATAGTTTCCAATTCATTTTCTTTAAAGTAGTTAGCTTGTATTGCATACTTTCGAACTAAAAATGTTTGATTGGGCTTTAATTTTAAATTCTTTGCAATGTCATTCCCCTTACATAAACTCACTATATGTAACTTTTTAAAGTGTCGATATAACATTATAAGTATCATTTGTGTTGGCTCTTTGTTATACTTTAGATTTTGTAATATATTCATTGCTTCTTTTATATTCTTTTTTCCAAGATTATCAGTTAAGTCAAATATAACACTTTGTGTTGTTTTTATTGTAAGACTATCAATGTTTTCTCTTTTTATTTCTCCGCCTTTGCCTGCATATTCAATAAGTTTTCGAAGTTCGTTAATTATAATTTGCATATTGTTCCCAACACATTCAATTAAGTATTGTGCAACATTTTCATTTATTTGTACACCATATCCATTTGATATAACTTTTACTTGTTTTATAAGCTCTGGCATTCGAAGTTCTTTAAATTCTTTTACTGTTCCATTTTTTTCAATAGCATTATACAAACTGTTTTTTTCTGCTTTTTCTTCTACAAATATTAATTCAGTGTCGCTAGTATCATTTTCAAGTAAATAGCTTGCAATCTTGTCAGCTAATATATTCTTTTTTGTAAATAAAGTGCAGTTCTTTGCAATAATTAATTTTTTTTCAAAGCCAAATGCTGGTGTTTGTATATCTGCTATTATATTGCTCACATTACTTTCATCAATTTGTATAAAGTTTATTCCTTGTTGCAATTCTCCAAATGCTTTTTTTAATTTTTTTACATATTGTTCTAATAAAAAAGTATCTTCACCATATAATAGATATGTCATTTTTTCTCCTAATCTAATTATTTTCCTAAAATTATCCTAAACACCTCTGACACACTCCAAGCTTGTGCAAAAGCACCTTTCCCGCGCATTACATTTTTTTCGAAAACCCAACCAATTTCATCTCGCTCAATAAGGTCATTTGTCATTACTTGTAGTTTTCGCACATTTTTATCTGGTTCTTTTGAATCATATACTTCTGCAATACTTCCAATTGTATTTCCATTGTTTATCTCATTTGCAAATGTGTCAGCAGTTGTTATTTTAAATTGTGTAAGTGTTTCTTCAAGTTTTGCTTTAGCTTTTTCATTAGATTCAGCATTTATTAAATTCTTTAATGCATCATAGTATGGTCCAAGTAACCATACCCATGTAATTCCTTGGTGATAAATTCTATCCCTTTCTGGTCCATTGCCTTGGTATATTGGTACATATCCTTCTTCACCTTCTGCTAATGTTTTTAGTCCATATTTATTATACAATTTTTCAGTAACTGTAATAAATACATTTTTAGCTATTTCATCATTTAAATCCATTACTGGAAAAGGCAATCCAAGTGCAAATATTTGGTTTGGACGTATTTTGTCATCCTTTCCAATTTCAAAAGTTTCGAATTCATTTCTGTCAACTTTAATAACATCATATAAACATTTCTTTTTTTCATTGTAAAATTTTTCAGTAAAATTTTCCTTACATTTTTTAGATAGATATGCATATTCTATTTTGGAAAGTGCTTTTTTATAATGTGCATTTATCTCTTCCATTACTCTTAATGCATTATACCATAATGCATTAATTTCAACTGCTTTTCCATTTCTAGGAGTTACAGCTTTTCCATCTACTTTTGCATCCATCCAGGTATTTTGTGTATCAGGAGTTCCTGATACTAATAAATAATCTTTTTCATCAACATATATATTGTTTCCATCTAAATCAATTCCATCAATATATTTGTCAATTATGACCTTCATAGTTTTGTATAATTTTTGTTTTACAAAGTCATAATCGTTTGTATATTGTAAATACTTATATACTGCATTTATAAATAATAATGATGCATCCACACTATTGTAAAGTGCATCTCCTGTATATTCTGAAAATCCATTTGGAACAATTCCATCTTTTACTTTTTCAGCAAAGGTCAAAAGTACTTCTTTTGCTATATCATATCTTTTTGTAATTAGTAATAATCCTTCAAAAGAAATATACGAATCTCTTCCCCAATCTAAAAACCATGGATAGCCTGCAACTGTTGTATGTAAATTTCTTTCTTTTCTATATACTATAAAATTATCACTTGCTATAACAAACTTTTTTACTAATTCATTATAACGTTCAATTTCCATTTCATTTACTTTTTTGTTTTCTTCACCTCTATTTGGAATTAAAAGTTTTGTATATTTTATTTCTGTTTTTATTCTTGTTAATTCATCTTTTATTACTTGCTCTCCATCAATATCGGTAATTTTGTTAATCTTTAAATCTTCATCAAGAGCACATACAAATGTAATTGTTTTATCTTCATTTGGTTTAATATCAATTTCAAAAGTTCCTGGAACTAGATGGTTTTCTAAACAGTCAAATCCTCTTTCTTGTTCAACCTTGTAGTGCATGTTATAAAATATATTTTTTTCATATTTATGATATTTACTATTTTTTACAGCAATATTTATTTTAGGTAGTAGTTCTCCAAATTGAATTTGGCATTTATCTTTGCTACTTATTTCATTATATTGAAAATTCATATCATGATGCTCTGAATGAAAATCCCTAAAGTTTACAAGTGGTGTAAGTTTTAATTTTGTTTTTGCTTTTTTGTTTGCTACTTTATATACAACTACTACTGCATTTTTTCCATATATCATACATATTGATTTTTCAATTATTACGCCATTTACCTTATATGTATACACTGGTATTGCTTCTTTTTCAAATTTCTTTAAATTTTTATATCCAGTTTGAATTTTACCATCTACATCGTTTGTAAATAAATTATATTTTGCTCCATCTATTTCAATGCTTTCATCAACTTTTGATAATATTAATTTTCTTTGTCCTGGTGGATTTAGTGGTGCTATTAATAAACCGTGATATCTACGGGTATTCATTCCACCAAAATCCGTTGATGCTGCATATCCCCCAATTCCATTTGTTATTAACCATTCTCTCATTTGTTACTTCAATTCCTCTCTTAAAAGGTTACTTACATTAGTATATTATTCAGTTCAATTATTTTTATTTGTATCTTCTTCTTTTATTTCTTCATTTATAGAATTACTTATATCTTCTTTATCCTCATTTACTGTACTAATTATATCATCTTCTATAAATTCGGCATCATCTTCTATTTGTGTATTTGTACTTACAAAATCAGTTTTGTAAAATTCCTCTTTTTCTTTTACTGTATCATTTCCCAATAGTTTACTAACTGGTTTTGTGTTTTCTTCTTCAACTACTTCTTTTATTGTTTCTTGTTCAAATACTAAATCCTTTTCTTTTGCTTCTTCTTTTTCAAATATTGAATTTGTTTCCTTTTTTGGCTCTCTTTTGAAGAATGAGCTTCTTTCTTTTTCTTTATTAAATATTGATTTTTTCTCTTTTTCTGGTTCTTTAGTAAATATTGAATTTTGTTCTTTTATTGGCTCTTTTGTAAAGATTGAATTATCCTCATTGTCATAGTCAAATAGTTTACTTTCTTTTTTCTCTTCAAATATTTTTTCAGGACTATTCTTTTTGCTTTCTTTTATAGATTGTATTCTATCTTTATACTTGCTATTAAATTTACTTTTTAATTGTGGGTCTCTTCTTTCAAATTTCTTTTTTCCTGATTTATTAAATTTCTTTTCAGCACGTTGTCTTTTTTTTATTTCACGTTTCGTTTCAATAAGCTTTGAATTTAATGTCATATATTGACTGTCATTTTCCATGTCAGCAAATTCAAGTTCATCACAAACTAATTGTATAATTGTTGATGCTATTATATCAGGATTATGTCTGATTACGCCATCTTCAATTTTTGATAGGTTTCTTTGTATTAGTTTTACTCCTAAACTCTTAGCTTTTTGAGTATCAGGTAATACTATATCAGAACCTTCAACATTATATCTATGAATATATTCTGGAATTATTTCTCCTGTATCATAAATACAATATTCAACAATTTCTTCACCTAAATAATCTTGTATTGCTTTTATATGTTCTGAAAGTGTGTAATCGTCAGTTTGTCCAAACTCTGTCATAATATTACTTACATACACTTTCATTGCTTTTGATAATTTTATTTCTCTTGCAATTCCATTTACTAAAAGGTTAGGAATTACGTTTGTATATAAGCTTCCAGGTCCTATAATAATTGCATCAGCTTCTCTAATTGCATTAATAACACCTGGTCCAGGTTTGCAATTAGTTGGTCTTATAAATATTCTACTAATTCTTTTAGTTGTTCCACTTACGATTTCTGGTATTTTATCTTTATTTTCGATAACAGTTCCATCTTCAAGTTCAGCACATATTTTTATTTCTTCTAAAGTTACTGGAAGCACTTTGCCTGTCATATTAAGAACTTTGCCTGATTCTTCTATTGATTTTGAAAAGTTTTCATTAAGCTTATTCATAGCTAAAAAGTAGATATCTCCAAAAGTAAGATTATCTAATCTTCCATCATCAAATTTGTAATTTAATAATTTTGCCATTTCATCTTCATTATATGCTAAAGCTGATAAACTATCCTTTACGTCATTTAAAGGCAATACTTGTAAGGCTCTTCTAGAGTCAGTTGGAGTTTTTCCATAGTCTGATACTGTAACTATTGCTGTTATATTGTCAGTATAGTTTTTAAGTCCTCTAAGAACAGAATTTAATCCTGTACCACCGCCTATTACAACTATTTTAGGTCCTTGATTGTATACTTTTTTGTTAAATATTAATGATTTAACATTATTTTTTTCTTTACGTGTATCACTCTCTTCTACTAATAATTCTAGTGTTCTTTTTTGTATATGAATTACAGAGAATACAATCATTGCAAATCCTATTACAAATGTTACAATAATTTCAACCATTTGTATTATCTCTAATGTTTCTGATACTAATACATTTGATATTCCATA
>CAQYCU010000060.1 GCA_948919095.1 uncultured Clostridia bacterium
AGTTTTTATTGTAACACCTTTACCAGCACCAGATTTACCGAATACAACCATGTTGTAGTTGCTTAGTGTTGAACTAAAGTTGTCGTATAATATTGGAAGTCCTGTTTGTCTATTAAATCCAAGTGGTATACCATTTTCGTGTCCTACATCTGCATTTATAAATGGGAATACTGTTGCCATTGACCTACGGTCAAATGTATGTTTTTTTCCGATTTTATCATCATTGAATGGCATATTTGACTTAAATGCATCTTCTTGTATTGCCCATGCATTTCTCATTCCAGTAAGTGTTTTTGACATTTCTGATGATAATAGTTCTGTTTCTCTATCTAGTTCTTCCATGTTGTATGCAAATATTGTACACATGATTGATGATTCAAATAGTTTGTCAAGTCCGCTTGCTATCGCATCTCTAAGTTCTTCTGCTTCTTGTCTTTTTTGTGCTAGTAAGCTTTCACGGTTAATGTTTCCTCTGTCTTGTGCAACTATTCTTTCAGATTCTAGTTCATTTATTGTTCTATTTAAGTCGTTCTGTGATTTTGCTTCGCTTACCGGATTTATGAATACAGAAACGTTTATATCTCCGAATGTATACATTTCTCTAAGTAATAATGGGAATGTACACATTCTTGGAAGAGTTGAGACCATAAGTGTTCTAGCATATTTTGTTGTGTTTGATATTAACTCTAGATGATTTGGACTTGTTGCGTCAACTCCTGATGGTGCAATTAAGTCTTTTATGTCTTTTTTGTTTCTTGTTAATATGTTGCTGTTTTCCTCGTTGTTAACATTTATTGTTGTGTTTTCATTATTTTTCATTTATCTTCCTCCCTTATTTATTAAAAGGTTTTGTTTATTGTCATTCTAAAATTTTTCAAGAATTTGTACTAAAGTATATAATTATTGATTGGTATAGCAACATTAATTTTGATTACGTCTTATAACTCTTCTTTGATTTTCTTGTTCATTTAGAAGTTCATCTACATTTGCATTGTCAATTTGTCTATTGGTTTCTTCATATAATGGTCTACTAAGTTCATTTTTGTATTCATTTACCATTTGCTTTGCTCTTTCTTTTACACGTCTTTGTCTTTCTTCTTTTGTTATTTGGTCTGCTCTAAGTATGCTCTTTGCTGCAACTTTTGAGGCATCACTATCAATTATTGCTTCTAGTCTCTTTTTCTTTTCTTCCATTACGTCTTTTGCTGTTGAGTATAATCTATCATATTCAGCATCTAATGCATTTTTTAATCTTAATTTTTCTGACTCGTCTCTGTTATATGCAACATATAGTAATTCTGCCAACTCTTCTGATGATAATATTCTTCCATTTACTTCTGCTGAAACTAAAGCTCTTATAACTGTTTGACATCTTGTGTATAGTTCTGAGAATACTATATCATTTAATTCTTCTCTTGAATATTTGCTTACGTCTCCATATTCTGATGTGTAATATGATATTATGATATATGTTTTTTGTTGTAATATGTTGCGTCCTTCACTCATTCTTCTTGTATATTCTTCAACTGATTGTCCATATTCTAGTATGTTTTGTCTTCTTTGACGTTCTAGTTGAAGACGTGTGTACATTTCTTGGTCACCTTTGCTTCTAGCTTGAGTTATTTGATATTTTATTCTGTTTATTTGGTCTTGCATATCGTCTGTTCTTTTTTTGTATTCTGCAAGTATTTCTGCTAAATTTAATGTTCTTGTTTGAATATATAATTGTATTGGAAAACGTAATGTATTTAATAATTCAATAAATCCTAATTCTACTGCGTTTTTGTCGTCTTCTGAAAGTAAATCATAGTTTACACCTTTACATTCTAGTACCATTATGTACTGTTTGTAATTTTTTCTTACAATCATGCTGTCAATTATTTTGTCAAATTCCATAAATTTGTATATGGAATCTATTCCTTTTCCATCTCTAGTTATTTGTGTTACTGGAGCTTTTTTTACAGGTTCGTTGTTTCCACTACTTACTTGCTCTTTTTTGCTTTTGTATTTAAAAATTATAATTATAGCAACACCTGCTAAAACTAAAATTAATAAAACTACTAGGGCTAATATTATATTAAGAACTTGTACTGTATCCATTATTTACTTTCCTCCTTTGTTGATTTATTCTTAAATGCCTTGGTTGTTTTTCCTGAAATTGTGTCAAATATCTTTTCTGATTCGTTTGTCGTGCTTAGATAGTCTGGTTCTTTCCTTGGAACTGCTACTGAGTATATTTTTCTGTTTTTCTTAAATACCATATAGGTTGTTATTATGTCGAATAATGTCATTCCACCTACATTTTTTTCTAATTTTGTAGCTCCATTCATTGGTACTTTTATTGTTACTACTGCATATCCAATTAATGCAAATAGTACCATTATAATTATTCCTAGTGTCTTTAATCCTATTGCTGATAAAATTAAGTAAAATATAAGTCCTAGAAATGCACCAGCTGCTGTAAATACTAATGATTTTGGTGTGAATATTATCAGTATTCTTGTCTCTCCCTTTAATTTGTTGCTGGGTATATAATAACTTCCCATACTATCCTCCTTAGTTTTTAGTTTTATTTGCTTTTATGTTTTCGTAAATTCTTTTACTAGAATAATTTATTCTCCTGTTACTTTTAACATTATACTAACTGCTATGTTGAATATTCCTGCCGAGCCGTAAACTATAGCTACTGCAATTACAAACCATATTAGTTTTTGTTTTAGTTGTGCTCTTTCATTTGCTCCATCTAACATATATTGTACTCCCATGATGCCACCTACTATTAAAAACACGACTGTTGCTATTGCAACTAGCATATTCGCTATTTGTAATATTTTTGTTTTTGCAGTTGTGGCATCTATTTTTTGATTGTTCTTTCCAGTTTGTAGAAAGTTTTCTGCTGATGATTGTATGTTTCCAAATAGTGTTGATGCATACACATTTGTCTCTACTACTGGAAGTATACTAAATAACATTACTATCGTTACTACTATTTTTAATATTTTACTTTTCATTTTCTTCCCCCCTCTATAGACATTTTCTCTTACATTTCTAATATTTTATTAACCATGTTTTTTATTGAAGAGTTACTCCTGACCATGCTGATTTTGCGATTATTGTTAGTATCTCTCCTATTGAAAATACTAGTAATGCTCCTATGGCAACTGCTATTAATTCTTTTTTTACTTTTGCTTTTCCTTCTGGGTCTGCTGCTGAGTTCATAAATTGTACTCCTTTATATATTACTATTATTACTGCTGCTGTGTATGTAATATATTTTGCAATTGAATATATTGGTGCTGCTTTTGCGGTAAGTGAGCTGTCTCCACTCATTATAGTAGTATTATCTCCAGAGCCTATTAGTAAATCACTTGCATAACTAAAATTAATAAATACATTTGCAAGTATTAATATCATTACTGTTATTTTTATTATTTTGTTTTTCATAAATTTTACCCCATTGATACGCATTTATAATTCATATCTTTCCCTTTACATTTTTGTTGTCAATTAGATGTGATATTACACCCTTTTTAACATATTATATTATATATAAATATGGCTTTTTTTTCAATCTTTTTATATAAACTTAATGATAATGTCATATTTGTAATAGAAGCGCAATTTTGCATATACATTATACCTTGTTTTGTCTTTATTTTCAATAGTTTTAGCGTAATTAAATTATTTTGTTTTTGCGTTATATCTTTCCATTTTGTGGTCCTTATTTATTTTTCAATGATAACGAAAAAAAAGCTATGCCAAAAGGCATAACTTTTTTATTATTTTTATTAGCTTGTTTTAATTGCTTCACTGAATACACTGCTTAATACTTGTAATACTAAACCTGCTGCAAATACTAAGATTGCACCTATTACATATGTAACAGCCATTTTTTTGATTTCAGCTTTTCCATCTGGAGCTTGTGTCATATATTTAATACCTAACATTATTAATAATATAACAGCTGCTGTATAACATAAGTATGCTACAATAGTTAATACGTTTTGTGTTGTAGTTTTTAATGCGTTTGGTGTTGTACCAGAACTAACTGATGGTATTCCTAAAGTTGCTTCAACTGTTCCACCTAATAGCATATTTAATGATACTGCGATAGTAGCTATTATCATTATAATTGTAAAAGCTTTTTTTATTGTACTTACTTTCATAGTTTCTCCTCCTTAAATCATTGTTATCATAATTATAAAATAATTATTCCAACTTGTCAATTATTTTTTAATCTTTTCTTGAAAATTTTACTATTTTTATTAACTTTTTGTGCTTTTTTAGTTCTTAAGAGTCTTTTTCTTCTTAATTGTCGTTTTTAGTTTTGTTCTTGATAGTAGCTGGCTATGAGTTTATCAAGTTCTACACTTAACTTGTATATTTTTGAGTAATCCTCTTTTTCAGCTATACTTTTGTTTAATTTTTCTCTTAATGTATTTATTTCATTCTTTTTCAACATTTTTATTCCTCCATTTCTTTTATTTGCTATTGTTGTTTATGGTTTACTAAAATATACCATATTTTTACATTTTAGTCAAGAGTTTTTAAATTTTTTGTTGAAAAATTTGTCTATTGTAAGTTTTTGTCAGTCTACTGTGGTTTATGTTTTTTTCCATCAAATTTTACGTAGTTAAACATTTTATTGTGATATTGTAATCTTTAATTTGTGTTAGTTCTCGTGATTTTAAGAGCCTATTATTAAGTTTATTATTCCTATTATTATTACAACCCCAATTAGCATCATCAAAAATAATGTTTCATTTTTATTGTCATTTAAGTTATAGTTTTTATATAGTAATTCAAATTGGTTTTCTACTTCTATATATTTTTTGTCTAATTTTAATTCTTTTTCCCATTTTTCTATTTGTCTTTGTTCTTTTTCATCAAATTTTTCAGATATTGTTACATTGAAAATTTCTTGTGTAAATTCGACAAATTTCTTCCTTGTCTTTTCAAATATATTTGGGTTTTGAATTTCATTTTGTAGTTTATTTAAGTTTATCATTTTGTATAATTCTAATATATACACATATAGCATTGTATCTTTTTCTATTTTTGCATCATATGCTGTATCTTCTGATAAGTTTATTTCTCTCATTTTTTCTTTTTCTTTGTATTGTACTAATTTTTGTACTTCTTTTTTATCACTTGTTACTACAAAGCATACTCCTGTGTTAAAACATATTACTAGTGTATCCTTTTTTTCAAATATGTTGCATTTGTATCCTGCACAAACTGTGCCTTTTAAGTCATTTGATAAATTGTTAAATTCTGTTTTGCTTGTTACATTAAATGTCCAAAACATATATTCTTTAATCATGGGTAAAAATGTGTCATATATTTCTTTGTCCTTTTTCTTGTTAAATACCTTTACTTTATAGTTATCATCAAGTAATAATTCATAATATCCTGCCAATCTTTTATTATCAATTATATATGGATATATTTTATTCATTTTATCTTCCTTTCTTTGATTTTAATAAGAATTAGTATATTGCTAGGCGAACAAAATTAAAATCAATGAAGCGTGCTTTTTGCACGTTTGCTGAGGCTGTTAAGCTTTAGCTGTTACAGCGTCAGTACGCAAAGCCGATTTGATTTTAATTGCAGTCCAACGACGCAAGATGCTGATTATTATTAAAATTATTCTTTTGTGTCTGTATAGTAATTAGCATTAATGTCTGGCGCTAGATGCCATTTTCCAATAAAACTTACTATTGGATTTTGCATTAATTCATATGTTGGCTCAACTACAACTTTTCCGTTTTGGTCAAGTGTTCCCCATTTTCCATCTTTTTTTACTGCTACATATCCGTAATTGTTTTGTTCTGTTGCATCATCATATATATAGTCTACTATTACTATGTCTTTTTCGTTGACATATCCGTATTTTCCGTCTTTTTTTGATAAGAATAATGTGTTTCCTGTATATACGTCTTTTGATGTTTTTTCTTCAAGCTGGAAATTATAGTATTTATAGTCGTTTCCAACTCTTAATTTTATAAAACTATTTGTGTCATTTATTTCTGATACTATTCCTGTGCATTTTGTTTGGAAGTTTGTTGTGTTCATTAGGTCTGTTTGTCCATCTTCTTTGTCAGCTTCTATAAAGCCTTCTTTATCCATATATGTCATATTTGTATAATTGAATGCAACTTTCTCAGTCCCATCAATGTTTATTATTCCATATTTATTGTCTTTTTTTGCTATATAATTTCCATCAATTATATATTCTAAGTATTGATATTCTGTATTTATTTTGGTTTCGCCTTTATCGTCTATTATTCCGTAGTTTTCTCCATCTTTTATGATTAGATTATTATTGTCAATGCTGATAACTTCCTTGAATTTGTTTTTTAATATTACTTCTCTATCTTCATTAACTAATTCTAAATCATCGCCTTCTTTTACTACATACATATTGCTTCCATATATCTTTTTAATTTCTGTATATTTGCATTCTAATACTTGCCTTTTGTTGTAGTTTATTATTCCATACTTACTGCTGTCATTTTTTACAATGTATCCATCTGCGTATTTTGTTGTAAGTGCTTGTATGTCAGAATATTTATTTTCTATTATCTTATTTCCACTGTTATCTACTAATCCTTTTTGATTGTCTTTTACTGTTATGAAACTATTTTTTATATATTTGATAGGGTATATCTCTGTATATTCACATGCTAGTAATTCTTTTCCTTTATAGTTTATTAAACCATATTTTCCGTCTTTTAATACTTTTAATGCATTTGAGTCATAATATACTATTCCATCTCCATCAATGTTTTGGAGTGGTTCTACTTTGTCATAGTCTGTGAATAGCTCTGTTGATTTACTGTTGATTGCTTTTGAGTCATATGTACCTTCATCTAAGTTTATATTTGTTTGGCAAATAAATACTTCTTTGGTTTGGTCAGGTATTGTTATCATTGCATCATATGTTGGAGATATTACAGTTTCACCTAATGAGTTTATTACTCCCCATTTGCCATCAGTATAAACTGATATATATGAGTTTGCAATTTTTTTAGTATTGGTTCCTGCTTTTGTTTTTGGTGAACTTGCATATTTTACTGCTAGTACAATTAGCATAATTATTACTATGAACACTAATGCTGTTGCTACTACTTTTTTCATGTTTAGCTTTGGTTCGCCGTCGTATCTTCTTCCCTTTCCCATATTAGTTCCTCATTTCGCTTAATTTTATACTTGTATACTATATCAGTTTTTTTGGAATTTTTCAATACTTTTCATAAAATTATGTAAATTAATTTAAAAAGTTCGCTTTAGCGAACTTTTTTTAAAACTTTTGTAACAATAATACTCATATCATCTTGTGGTTTCCCAAAATCGTTGTCAATAGATTCTTTAAGTATTATATTTGCTATTCTTTCTGGGATATCTGTTTGTATTTCTTCTAATAAATGTTGTATCCATAATTTTCTATTTTCGTATTCTTTGTTAGATTCTATTATTCCATCACTACACATTACTATTATGTCTCCGTCTTTTAAGTCTTTGTCATAAGTATCTATTTTTATATTGCTTATAACTCCTGCTGGAAGGGAATTTGATTCTATCATACTTACTTTTTTCCCACGTTTTATGTATGTTGGTGATGCTCCATTTTTTAGAAATTCTATTTTCCCAGCATATAAATCTAATATTTCGATATCAAGTGTTGCATACATTTCTTCGTCAGTTGTATTTAATAAATTTGAGTTTATTAAATTTATTGAAGTTTCTTTGTCAAAACCTGTGCTTAGTAGTCTTTCTAACATGCTTATTGCTATTTTGCTGTTTTTTCTAGCTTCTGGTCCTGAACCCATTCCATCGCTTATTGCTAACATATATTTTCCATCTTCAAGTGTAATTTGTGAGGTTATATCTCCTGATACTATTGAGTTGTCTTTTTTGGTTCTTGCTATTCCTGTTTGTAGTAAAAATTTATCTTCTGATATGTATGTATATTTACATATACCTTTGTTTTGCCTTATTCCACATTCTTGGCTTTGTACTTTTACTTTTTCATTTAGACCTTTTTCTATTTCTTTTTTTATTTGTTTTACTGGGCAATTTTTTCCTGTCTCTTCCTCACATATACTTGTATAAACTGTAATATAATATCTTCCTGATGCTTCTTGTTTTAAGCGTATGTTTTTTACTCCTACTTTTTCTAATTTTTCTTTTATTGAGTTTTCTATTTTTTCAAATTTGTCTTTTTCTTTACTGTTGTTTGATATATTGTTTGTAAGGTTGTCTATTGCGTTTTTGACGCATTTTAACTCTGTAGACATATTGTTACTCTTCTCATCTATTTTCTTTTGCCAAATGGCGTCTTTTTTGCAAATTGTATAAGCATTATTTATTATCTTTAGGACATCTCTTATTTCTTGTCTTTCTTTTATTTTTGAGAAGTTATCATCAGAGTTCATCACATAAATGTTATGTTTTGCTAGTATTGATATAAGTCCATTTTCAGTTAATATGTTATTTTCTATTATATTGTCTAATATATCTGCTATCATATTTCCTTGGTTTTGTTCTAAATATTCATATAGTATATTGCTTTTTATGTTTTGTAATTTTTTTTCTATTTCTGCCTCAAATTTTTGTAAGTTTTTGTCATATGTATTTGTTGTTGAATTTGAATAATTTTTTGCTAAGTCGTCTACTGTTTTTGATATACTTTTTAATTTTACTAATGTGTCTGTTCCTTCTTCTA
>CAQYCU010000061.1 GCA_948919095.1 uncultured Clostridia bacterium
AGTTCAACATCCATTCTTTTTATTGCTTCTTTTGTTACTCCTGCTATATGTGGTGTTACTATTACATTATTTCTTTTCGTTTCTAATAGTGCTTTATAGTTTTCTGCATCTATGTCTAATCCAACATTAAATGTTTTGTTTTCATCTGCATATTTTATTAATTCATCCATATCTACTATCTCTGCTCTTGATGTATTTATAAAAGTAGCTGTTTTCTTCATTAATCCAATTTTATCTTTTGATATTAGATTTTTATTTTCTTCATTTAGAGGAATATTTACAGTTATAATATCTGACTTAGTAAGTAAACTTTCTAAGTCTAAAAACTTTACTCCTTGTTGTAATAAATCTTTATGCTTTTCTGGATTTAAAGTATTACAGTAAATTTTCATATTGAATATTTTTGCTATTTTTATTACTTCTCGTGATATTTTTCCAGCACCTATTATGCCTATTGTACTATTGCTTATATCATTACTTCTTGCTGACAAATCTCTTTTTGTTCCACCTTTAATAGAAATTTCATTAGCTTCTATAATTCTCTTTTTTAATCCTAATATTAAAGCGAAAATATGCTCTGCTACTGATATTACATTTGATGTTTGACAATTAATTATTCTGATTAAATCCGATTCAAAGAAACACTTATCTATATGATCTACACCAATTGATAATGTTGCTATTATTTTCTTTTTACTTAGTCCCTTTAGCATATCTTCTGTTAATTTTTCTCTGACACCTATTATTACAATATCATAGTCATTTAATAATCTTATTAATTCTTCTTTATTAGGTCTTTCTTCTTGATTTGATATATATAATTGTATTCCTGCATTTGTTAATATTTCACATGCCTTTTTATCTAAATCTTTAAATACACTATATGCTTTCAACATACTTTTCTCCTTTAAACAACAACTTTTCTATTTATTGTTATTTCACTTACTTCAATCATTTTAGGTAGTTTTAATATATGTATCATTAAGTCTGCAATGTCTGCTGGATTCATCCATTCTTCTGGATGTTCTATTTCTTTTCCTGTCCATTTTGTATGCATTCTAGTATTCATTCCACCAACATTAAATTGTATTACACGACAATTATATTTTTTTAATTCTAATTGTAAATTATAGCTTGTTCCACGAATTGCCCATTTTGAAGTTGTATAAGCAATTTGATCTGTATAACCTGCTTTTGTTCCAATAGTTGAACCCACATTTAAAATATCTGCTTCACTTTCTTTTATTAATGTTATTAATTGTGTAACTAAATAAATTGGTGCTAGTACATTTACTTTCATTAAATCATCTAATACATCATAAGTAACTTCTTCTAGTTTCTGTACTCCTGGTAGTCCAGCACAATTTATTAGTGCATCTATTTTTTTGTATTTTTCTTTAATGATGTTACAAGTATTTTCTATTGATTTTTCATCTGTTAAATCAGTTTTAATAAAATCACATTCATAATTAGGTTTTGTTCTACATAATGCAATTATATTTATATCTTTTTCTTTTAAATACTTTAAAGCAAATTCTTTTCCTAATCCATCACTTGCTCCTGTTAAAATAATAGTTTTCATTGTATCCTCCTTATATACTTATTTGTTCTTATTGTTTTGTTAAACTTGAATTTTCTTGTATAGGTATTATTCTTGTTTTTATTTCATTAATAAAAGCACATTTATGTTCAATTATAAATTCTTCATTATCTGTCTTTAAATTATATTTAATTTCTAAATTTGGAACAAACTCATATTTATCACTTTGATAATTTCCATAAGGTGTATTATCTTCTGTATAACTTCCTTTTAGCATGTTGTATAAAAGTTTCCATCTATCACATGAACCAACATCTATCTCTTTTGCATTATTTACATTATTTAAAATAGGCTTTTCCTGCATATCTATAATAGATGATTCTATTTTTTGATTTTCATATAATTCTTTCAATATCATAGTTTCAAAATTTTGATTTAAAGCTATATCTATACATTTTTCAACTTCTGTATCTTTATTTATAACAACTAATCTTACTGGATTTTTATCATTATAGAAAATAATTGCATTATGCTTATTACTTATATTTATATCTTCTTTATTTGTTGTAATTATGCAATTACAATTCCTTACTATTTTATATTTATTAAATGGTTTGTTGCCTTTTTCAAATCCATCAACAAAAGCTCCATTAAAACATTCATAATGATTTTTATATTGTTCTGTCCATAAATCTATACTATTAATGATTTGCATATATTATTTCTCCTATATTTCATATTCCTTTAAATTTTCTATGTATTTGTGAATACTGTTGTCATTTATATCTTCTGGTTCTATGGTGCAGTATTCCATAATCTGTTTCTCTATACCTAAAGAACATTCAATTAAATGATTAGCTTTTTCTTCATTAGACCATACTGATAATGGTTTATCTTTATATCTAACTTTCGCATCTTCTAGTCTTTCGCTTATTCCTACTACTCCAACTGGTGCTACTCTTTGGTCGCAATAAGCACATATCTTTCTTTCATAAGAATCTGATTTTAATGTTTCTTCATTTTTTCTTGACCTTTTCCCATCTAATATAATAATTTCTTTTTCAGTTAGTCCCTCTTCTTTTCCAATTTCTAAATTAATTTCATGGTCATTAGTTCCAAATTTGTCAAAATACTTTTTTCTTATTTTTATAAATTCTTCATTTTTTGAAAAGTCCTCTGGTATTTTCACCATATTCCCCATATCATGTAATAAACAAACTCTAATAATTGATTCTTTATCTATTTCCTGTCCTTTCCAGTTATCTATTATTAAATTACTACATGCTGCAACTCTTAACATGTGCATTTGTAGATTTCCTGGTAAGTGGTATTTATTATAAATATCTATAATGTTCATTCTAATCCTCCTAATAATTCTTTAAAAAAATATGTTATCTTCTAAATCATCTGGATGCTCTAACTCTGTTTGTAAATCTTCCCAAAGAAATAAAGGATAAAAGTATTCTACGTTTAACTCTTTACATTTTTCTTTGCTAAATTCATTATTTCCATTATAATAAAATGCTACATCTTCATATTCTGCAATATCTTTAAAATCTCTACTACCATATTCCTTTGTTAAACAAACATATAATATTCTAGCATTGTTATATCTCTTTTCTATTTCATTTATACAAATCTCTACACTTGTTCCTGTACTGTGCATTGCTTCAACTAATAAAAATACTGGTTCTTTTTTATCTATTTCTATTGAATCAAATGGATTAAAAATCATTTCAATTTTATTTTCTCCGTTTTTATAAGCTATATGTTTAACTTGTATAGGCAAAAACTTTACAATATTTAATTTGTTGGAAATATATACTGCTGGTACTGCACCACTTCTTAAAACAGGGCATATATAATCTATTTTTATTTTATTATCTTGAATATATTTTCTTAAATGGTCGCATAATTTGTCTATATGTTGTAAAAATTCATTATGCTCCATTCTTTTATAGTTTTTTTCCATCGCTTACTCTCCTTATCATTATGCTGTAATTCTATCACAGGTTGACAATTTTTACAATAAAATCCAAAAATAAAAAACATATAAATAAACTATGGTTTTCATAATTTATTCATATGCTTTTTAATAATTTAATATTTATCTTAATTCATTAAAAAATCTAATATATTCATTCCTGCATCTGTTCCAGTTTTATAAATTTCAGTATATCCACATTTAGTACAACTTACTGTAATAAATTTTTTATTTTGTATATCAAATAATTTTGAAAAATTACCACCTGTTGCTTGAAATTGGTCTTTTTCAAATTCTGTATTTCCACATTTTACACATTTCCATTCTGACATAATAATTATCACTCACTTTCTCTTATATTTTATAAATATTAGTTTTTAGTATTATTTATCTTTCTTCTTTTGTTATTGTTATTTTTTGTTAGTTCATAGCTTTGTTCAATTAATTCTTCTACTAAAGAAACATCTACTTTGTCATCTATAATAATTGTATTCCAATGTTCTTTGTTCATGTGATAACCTGGTATTATATAATCATAAGAATTTCTAAGTAACTCTGAATAATCTGGATTCGTTTTTACATTTAGATACAACTTACCATTTACATTCATTATTAGAGCAAACCATTTTTTATTATCTAAATGTTTCATTGTTACAGAAGTGTTATCATCTGGAAATGGATAATCTTCATAAGTATCCTGCAAACTTAAACTATATTTTATTATATCTTCCCTGTTCATTTTAATTTCCTTTTACTAAAGTATTTAAAATACTATTGTATTGATTACTTAATTTACTAATATCTCCATTTTTAGTACTATGGCTCATAATAAAATCTTCTATTTGACTTTCATATCTTCTTAGTTCTTCATTTGTATAATCTTTATCTTCAACATTTAGTCCTATATTTTCTAATAATTTTATTTCTTTTGTAGTACATTTATTTAGTAAATTCATTGTATATTCCCCTTATTTCATTAATATTTTACATTCTATTTTTGGATTTAATAATTTTGAAAAATCTATTGCATCTTGCTTTGTTCCAACAACACTTCCATAATGTATTGGTACTGCTATTTTAGGTTGTATCTCATTTATAAGATTAGCTGCTTCTTTAAAATCCATTGTATATGTACCACCAACTGGAACAAATGCTACATCACCTTTTACTTTTTTATTTTCTTCAGTTACATCTGTATCTCCTGCAATATAATATCTAATACCTTTTATTTCTATAATGTAACCTACCCATCCATTTTCTTTTGGATGAAATTGTTTGTTTATATTATAAGCTAATATTGTTTCAAATTTTATTCCCTCTACCATATATTTTTGATTTGGCTCTACTGTAATTATATAATCTTGTCTAAATCCTTTTCTTAATACTTTTGTTAATAATTCTTCTGGTACTATAATAACTGTATCCTCTTTCTTTACTTTATCTATATCCTCTTCTGAATAGTGGTCATAATGGTCATGTGTTATAAAAATCATGTCTGCATCATTATAATTTTTATCTATTTTAAACGGATCTATATATATTACTTTTTCTTTATTTATTTTTATACTACTATGGCATAAAACTGTTATATCTCCTATCATGTAAATTCCTCCTTTTCTTATTGTAGTGAAATTATATCATAAAAAATTTTAAAAAACACAAAAAAAGCCAAAACAATTTACAATTTTTTTCGTAAATTATTTTGGCTTTTAAATTTTACTATAACTATATATTTTTATTGATAAGCTGGTGTTCCATATCCTAAAATAACATTACTGTTTATATCGTATTCATTTTGTTTACACATATCCCCTCTAGTATTTCCCTCAATAGTATACACTTTGTTATTTTCTACTCTTTCTACAATTCCAACATGATCTGCTTGTCCATCATTAGAATCTGTCCAATCAAAAAATATTATATCTCCTGTTTTTGGTGTGTATCCTCCATCTTTCCATAGTCCACAAGTTTTAAACCATGAAACACCTTCTGCTTGACAACCTGCAAATTTAGGAATAATTCCTGCTTGTATATAACCACATTCATTTGCACACCAACTCACAAAACATGCACACCATTCTACTCTTGAACTAAAACCATACCATGACCAGTAAGGTTGACCTCCTATATTTCCTATTTGCTGTCTTGCGACTTCTACTATATCACTATTTCCTACTGATGAGCCATATATTACCCCTGACCACATTTTCGCATATTTTTCATTTAGTAATTCTGCTATTTGTCTTTTTTGATTCTCATTAAAATTATACATTTGTATCATTTCTTCTACACTTTTACTTGTTATAGTAATATGAAGTATAGTTTGTTCTTTATTTCCTGTTTTATTATTTCCTTTATCATCAGTTGTTGTTATTTGTTTTGTTACTTTTTCTGTGCTTGATGATATATTATTCATATCCCAAAAAACTGTTTTTAATATTTGTATTTTTTCTTCTGATAATGTGATTACATCTGTTTCATCTTGTCCATTACTTACTTTAACTGCATAAATAGCTAAAATATCTTTCCATTTTGCACGATTAGAGTTTATATCATATTCATCATGTGCTGTGTTATTTTGTATATTAGTTATTTTTGATATAAATTCGTTATTTATTTCTGATATTACTGAACTCATATTTTTTCCATTAGACGATGTTTCTTCACTTGAGAAAAATATTCCAAAAAATGAACTACATAATAGAGCTATTAAACAAATAACAATTATAATAATTACTGCTACCCATCCTCCTGCAATAATAGCTGAAATCAATGCTTTCGTTCCAGCTATAATTGCTTTTATTGCTGTTATTGTTGCTTTTACTGTAACTTTAATAGCATGAACTGTAGCTTTTGCCATTTGCCTTGCAGTCTGAATTGCTTTTTTACTTGCTTTAGCAGTTGCTTTTGTTGTTTCTTTTACTGTTTTAGCTGTTCTGTCTGCTGTTTTTATTGTTGTTTTAGCTGTTTTCGTTGTATTCTTTCTAAGTTTTGAGATATTCTTTGCTCTTTGTTTTATTTTACTTTTATTCTTTATTTTTCTTATATTCTCTTGTGTTTTGTGTAAATTCTCTTGTGTTTTTCTAAAATTATTCTGTCCTATTTTATTTGCTCTATAAACATTATTAGGTGTATTTGTCATAGCTCTTGTTATTCTATTAGTTGCATAATCTGTTCCTGAATTATAATCTTTTTCATAAGTTTCTTTCGTTTTTTCTTTTGCTGATACTAAATTATCTTTAATTTTCTGAACTTTTATTACATTTTTATTTAAAGTCTTTATTGTTCCTTTTTTACTTTGTTTAACTTTTATATCTGCCATTTCTCCACCACCTAACTATTTACTTCATAAGCTACAACTACTAATCTTCCGTTTTTATTGCTATATTCACAGGTAGAAAGTGTAATGAGTTTATCTCCATATTTAGGTTCTTTGTTTGTTTCATAAAAGGAAAGTTGTTTACATTTATTTATAAAACTCTTGTATTCTTCATTATTTCGTAAATTAGTAAAGTTATAATATTTAAAGCCATTATTGCTATATGCAACTGTTTTAAATACTGCAAATATTTCATATTTTCTGGTTTTTTCTAATGTTTCAAATGTTATTATTTTATGATTCTTATAATATTCTTTACTTTTATAATTTTCTAATGTTCCAAACATTGCTTTATTTTTCATGTGATGACCATATATTATAAGATTATCACTTTCATAAATATTACATTGTTCTGATATATAAGGAGTTCCATAGCTTGAATACTTTTTATAAAAATCTCGTTTTAAATAATAATTAGGATTATTTTTTGTTTGCATTATTGGATAACTTATAGTTGTATTTTCTATATCTAACCATCCTACAAAATCATTATTTATTTTATATAATTGTTGTAAATCTATTTTTTTACTTTCTTCATTATTATTGATTTTTTCTACTATTTCTGTAAGTTCTTCAAATACTTTTTCTTGTTCATTATTTCCTTTTAATTCTTTAAAAATAAAGTAACTACTAATAAGCATTATACCTATTAGTAGCACTATACTTGCCATATATAATAACTTTTTCATTACATTGTTACTCCCTCTCCTGGCTTCGTTGTCATCAACTCATATAATTTTGTATTTTTTGGAAACTTGTTTGCAAATGGTATTAGTGAACTTCCTATTTTTATTAATCCCTCTCCTGCATTTACATTTGTAATATAACTCATTTGTAACTCTGATATATTTAATAATTTTGCAAGTTCTATTCTATCTGTTGAGGCTTGATTTAACATAATTATTAATTCACTGTTTGCTAACATTGTTCTTGCTGTATGACTTTGTAACATATCTTCAACATTTTGAGTAATACCTGTGCAATATGCTCCATATTTTCTAACTCTCTTCCATAGTGTAAATAAGAAGTTTGCTGAATACTCATGTTGGAATAAAAGGTATATTTCATCAATAAAAATAAAGGTATTTCTACCTTTTGCTCTATTTTCTGTTATTCTATTTAAAATTGAATCTAATACTACTAACATTCCTATTGGTAGTAACTGCTTTCCTAAATCCAATATGTCATAACAAATTAGTCTATTATCTGTATCTACATTTGTCGTTTTTGCAAATGTATTTAAGCTACCATTTACAAATAATTCTATTGCTAATGCTATTTCCTTTGCTTCTGGTTCTTTTTGTTTTAATAATTCGTCATAAAAATCTTGTAATGTTGGTGGTGTTCCTTGATAGTTTCCTTGTTGGTAGTATCTATAAACACTTGCTGTGCATCTATCTATAATTGATTTTTGTTTTGCTCCTAAATTATTACTTCCTATCAACTGTTCACACAATGATAATATAAACTCTGACTTTAATATTACTGGATTTGCTCCATCCCCATAATCTTTATTCATATCCATTGCATTTATATGATTTCCACTTGTTGCTGATATTTTTATTACTTCTCCACCTAACGATTTTA
>CAQYCU010000062.1 GCA_948919095.1 uncultured Clostridia bacterium
ACAACATAAACTAATAGTATTATTTTTCTTTTGTTTTTTTAATTTAATTATTTTTTACCTTATTTCTAATTTAAAGTTATATTTTATATCAATTATATTTATAAAATTTTTATTGTTTTTAGTTTTTATATTCTTTATTATTTTAATAATTCTTATTTTATTAAGTTTTTATTGCATATAATTTAAAAAATTTTATTGTTTTTATTATTAAATATATTATAATTTATTCATAAATAAAATTTAATTAATGAATAAAAATAAATTTATTATTTAAAAATTTTGTTTTTTACAAAATGTTAAAAATTAATTATCTTTATTTACAAATATTTTATTTTAATTTTTGTAAATTGTTTTTTATTGTATAATTATTTTTTATTTATAATTTATTTAAATAATAATTATAAAAAGTTTATATATTTATTTCTTATATTTTAAAAATTTAATATTCATTTAATTAAAATATTGAACATTTTTATTTTTATAATTTATTTTAACGAATATCTCATTTCAACTTTACATGTTATATTTTTCCTTTTATTGTTATTATATTGTTCTGTTTTTTTGTTTAAACATTTTGGCGGATTGTCAATTTCTTATTATTTTTCTCTTATTTTGTCTTTTACTTTAAGTATCTTTTTCTTTTTTGTATTACAATTTCATTTTTATTATTTTATCTTCCCGCAGGACTTTTTGATTATATTTCTATTAATTTTGTGAACTTTTATATTAGCTATATTTATATTTTGGTTGATTAAGATTATTTTTCATTTAAAAGCTAATTGTCTTTTTGTCATTATATATTTAATATTTATAACTCTTTAATTTGAAAGATATGTTATATATTTCCCCCTTTTATTACCTTTTTTTAATAAAATTTATCGTTTTTACTTAACTATTATATCTTTATCTTCTTTTAATACTATGTATTATTTCACTTTACCCTATTAGTATTATTTGCGCCCTTTTGTTTGTTTTTTAACTTTTTATATTATGTAACTCTTTTTTAGAAGCCTTTATTCCCATGGTAAATATAAAAAAAGGTGGTCTATTTTTTTGCAATTACGCTTTATTATACATTGGTTCTATTTCTATTTATATGTTTATAGGCTTTGGGGTGTATCTTGCTTAAAAGTCAATTTGATTCTAAATATACAATTTTATTTTTTTGTTATTATTAAATATATTAAAATAATTTCTATCTATTTATAAATTCTCATCTTTTCTTATTTTCTTTTACATAAGTTTATACCTTGTATTCTGCTTTATATCAACATTTTATAATATTATACTATTTATTTTTTATTTTATAGTTTTTGATATATTATATTTTATTGTTTTGTTTATTTTTTCTTTTGGGCTAATTTGTTATTTTGACAACTTACCATTTGTTTACTCCTAATTTTTACTTTGTTTTCATTTTGTTGTCCATTTTTTCACTTGCTTTTTTGCAATACTTTTTTTGTGATTTTCTATTTACATATTTCATTTTTCCTTTATATCCCTTGCGTTTTTTTGTTTTTTTATTCCTTTACTATTAGCTTTATCGAATTGGCAAATTGTCAATCTTGTGTTTATCCATACTTTTTTTCGAATTTATGTTTTGTTTTCATTTTTTTGTGCTTTTGCTTTTCTTTTTACTTTTTAATTTTAAAAACTTATTTATAAAAATTTATCCTATTTGTACTTATTTTAATTACTTTTTTAAATTTATTTTTAAATAATTCATTTAATTTTTTGTAAAATATTCAGTTAAACCTGTTTTATTTTCTCCATTAATTGTTATTTTTATTTTTTCTATTTCATTAAATTGACATATTGTATTTACTATAGAATATATTGAATTAACTCCACTACTATTTAAAAATTCTTCTGATAAATCAATAAATAATATTCCTTTTTCAAATTTAATATCATTAACTTTTGTTCCTTTTGGAATTTCATTTATATATTTATTTTCTTTTGGACCTTGTATCAGTAAATTTAATACATATAAATATGGATTTGAAATTAATTCTTTCGAATTAATTTTTCTTATTTCAGGAATTAAAATATTAGATGTACTTTCAGTAAAAAATAATTTTATTTCTGTTTCAAAATTTTGCTCTTCAGATATTTCCTCTTCTGGATATATTTCATTTATTATATTAACAGTTTGTTCTTTTTCTGTTGAAAAATTAAAAAAAGAATATATTAAAAGTCCTATAATAATTACTATTATACTTATTATTAATATTATTGTTTTTTTCATATTTATTTTTATCTCCCATTTATATATTAATTTCTATTTTTATAATTATATTTTTCTTTTTATTAATTATTACTTCTATACATAATTAATATTAAAATAATTTATTTTTGACTATCTTTTTTCATTTTGTAAAATGTGTTTTTGCTTGACAAATTAACATTTTCCATATACAATTAGTATGACATTTTATAAAAACAAATGGAGGCATTATATATATGAAAAAAATATTACACGTTGGTCTTGATGTTGGTTCCACTACAGTAAAAATAGTAGTAATGGACGAAGACCTAAATATTATATATGAAAATTATGAAAGACATTTCTCAGATACCAAAAATACTATATATAAAGTTTTAACTGATTTTTCTAAAAAATATATTGACTATGAATATACAATAGCTTTAACAGGTTCAGGTGCAATGTCTGCTGCTGAATTTTTAGATTTACCATTTATACAAGAAGTTGTTGCTTGTAAAAGAGCTGTTGAAAAATACATCCCTGAAACAAATGTAGTAATTGAGCTTGGTGGTGAAGATGCCAAAATAATATACTTTGGCAAATCCATTGAGCAACGTATGAACGGAACTTGTGCTGGTGGTACTGGGTCTTTTATTGACCAGATGGCATCTTTATTAAACACCGATTCTGAAGGTCTAAATGAACTTGCTAAAAATCATAAAATGATTTATCCAATAGCTTCTCGCTGTGGTGTTTTTGCTAAAACTGATGTACAACCTTTAATAAACGAAGGTGCAGCAAAGGAAGATATTGCAGTTTCTATTTTTCAAGCAGTTGTAAATCAAACTATTTCTGGACTTGCTTGTGGTAGACCTATTCGTGGTAATGTTGCCTTTTTAGGTGGTCCATTAAATTATCTATCAGAATTAAGAAATAGATTTATCGAAACTCTAAATTTAAATGAAAAAACAGCAATTATTCCAGAATCTGCTCACTTACTTGTAGCTAAAGGAGCTGCATTAGAATCTGTTTCAAATAAAGTAATTTCCAATGAAAAATTAAAGGCAAAAATTGAAGTATTAAAAGTATCACATGATACTACTTCTAAGCCTTTATCTCCTTTATTTGTGACCGATTTTGAATACGAAGAATTTAAGAAAAGACATGAAAACGCCTCTGTTCCAAAAAAAGATTTAGTAAATTTTGAAGGAGATTGTTTTATTGGAATTGATGCAGGTTCTACAACAACCAAACTTGTTGTAACTGACTCTGATGATAACCTACTATATTCTTTATATAAAAATAATGAAGGAAACCCTTTAAAGAGCGTTACAAATATGCTTGAAGAATTATATCAGCTTTTACCTAAAACAGCTAAAATACGCTATAGTGGCGTAACAGGATATGGCGAAAGCCTTATAAAAACGGCATTAAATGTTGATTTAGGTGAAATTGAAACTATTGCACATTACACAGCCGCAAAGCGTTTTCTTCCTGACGTTACAAGCATCGTTGATATTGGTGGACAGGATATGAAATATATAAGCATTAAAGATGGCACAATTAATAATATAATGTTAAACGAAGCATGTTCCTCTGGTTGTGGCTCATTTATTGAAACATTTGCTAAAAGTCTTAATATATCTATTGAGGACTTTGTTAAATCAGCCTTAGAATCTCGCGCTCCTGTAGACCTTGGCTCAAGATGCACAGTATTTATGAACTCAAAAATTAAACAAGCTCAAAAAGAAGGCTCAAGTGTAGGTGATATATCTTCTGGTTTATCATATTCAGTAATAAAAAATGCTATACAAAAAGTTATGAAGGTTAGAGATGTCTCAACTTTAGGAGACCATATAGTAGTACAAGGTGGAACATTTTATAATGATGCTATTTTGCGTGCATTTGAACTTATTGTTGGGAAAAATGTGATTAGGCCTGATATTTCTGGATTAATGGGTGCTTATGGTATTGCTATTCTTGCTAAAAAACAATACGAAGCTAATATGGATATGGAATATTATTCAACAATATCTACTTTAGAAAATATTAAAGATTTGAAAATTGAAACTTCACATGTTCGTTGTGGAAAGTGTGAAAATCATTGCCTATTAACTATTAATAAATTTAATAATGGGCAAAGACACATATCAGGAAATAGATGCGAAAAAGGCGCAGGTACTACAAACAAAGAATCAGACTTACCTAATTTATATAAATATAAAAATGAAAGGTTATTTAATTATTATACACCACTTGAAGAAAACTCTGCACTTAGAGGAACTATTGGTATTCCAAGAGTTTTAAATATGTATGAAGACTATCCTTTCTGGTTTACATTCTTTACTAAATTAGGTTTTAGAGTAATACTTTCTGAAAAAAGTACACGAAAAACTTATGAAAAAGGTATGGAATCAATGCCGTCGGAATCAGTATGTTATCCTGCTAAACTTTCACATGGTCACATTACAAGTTTAATAAGTCAAGGTATTAACACAATATTTTATCCATGTATGCCATTCTCAAGAAAGGAAGAAAAAACAGCAGATAACCACTATAACTGTCCTATTGTAATATCATATTCAGAAGTTTTAAAAAACAATGTAGAAGAAATAAAAGGCGTAAAATTCATAAATCCATTTTTACCATTTGAAGCAAAACAATTAGTAAAAACAGTAATGTCTTTGAAAGAATTTGAAGAATATAACTTCACAAAAAAAGAATTAACTGAAGCTGCAGTGTCAGCTGAAAAAGAATATCAAAACTTTAAAAAAGATATAGAAAACAAAGGAAATGAAGCCTTAGAATATATAAACAAAAACAATATAAAGGGTATTGTACTTGCAGGTAGACCTTATCATGTTGACCCAGAAATTAATCATGGTATTGATACATTAATTACAAGCTTAGGATTAGCAGTACTTTCAGAAGATTCCATTTCTAATCAGGCTGAAATTAAACATAGACTAAGAGTTGTAAATCAATGGGTATTTCACTCAAGACTATATGCAGCTGCTGATTTTGTTGGAAACCATGAAAATCTAGAATTAGTACAATTAAATTCATTTGGATGCGGTGTAGATGCAGTAACAACAGACCAAGTTGAAGAAATATTATCAAGCTATGATAAACCATATACATTAATAAAAATAGATGAAGTAAACAACTTAGGTGCTGTTAGAATTCGTATCCGTTCACTTCTTGCCAGTATGAATAAACGTATAGAAGCTAATAAAACCGCACATGAGGACAAAGGAAATTATGAAGTAAATAGAAAAGTTTATACCAAAAAGATGAATAAAGAAAAATACAATATTTTATGTCCTCAAATGGCTCCAATTCATTTTGAATTAATAGAATCAGCAGTAAAATCATGTGGCTATAATTTTCACTTATTAAGAGAATGTACACCAAAAACAGTAGAAATTGGACTAAAATATGTAAATAATGATGCATGCTACCCTTCAATATTAACTACTGGTCAGCTAATTGAGGCCTTACAATCTGGAAAGTATGATTTAGATAAAACAGCAGTTATTATGTCTCAAACAGGTGGCGGCTGTAGAGCAACAAACTATATCGGTTTCATTAGAAAAGCATTAAAAGATGCAGGTTTTGCTAATATTCCAGTTATTTCATTCAATGTTGTAGGAATGGAAAAAATGCCTGGATTTAAAATAACTCCAGCTCTAATTGAAAGACTTATGAAATGTGTAATATATGGTGATTTACTTCAAAAACTTTCATCTAAAAATAGAGCATATGAAATACATAAAGGAGAAACAAACGAACTTTATACTAAATGGCTAAGTAATTGTAAAAACCTTGTTGCAAACTCATCGTTAAAAGAATTTAAAAAAAGCATATATGAAATGGTTGATGACTTTGAAAAAATAGAACTTAATAATTCTGTTGAAAAACCAAAGGTAGGAATTGTTGGTGAAGTACTTATCAAATATCAACCATTTGGAAATAATTACGTTGCAGAAAAACTTGAAGCAGAAGGTGCAGAAGTAATATACCCTGACTTCATGGGATTTGTAAAATTCATTGCAACACATAAAATTACATTTAATCAATTAATTAATACAGACAGTGCAAAAGCAAAAATATTTAAATTAGCAATTCATTTTGTAGATATATTTGAACAAGATGAAATTATTGCATTAAAAAATTCTAAAAAAGATTATTTATTGCCTTGTAATATTTTTGATTTAGAAAAAAATGTAAAAGATATTTTATCAATAGGTAACCAAACTGGTGAAGGATGGTTTTTAACCGCTGAAATGGTAGAATATATAGAACATGGTATAAACAATATTGTATGTGTTCAACCATTTGCTTGCCTACCAAATCATGTTGTTGGAAAGGGAGTTATAAAAACAATTAGAGATAAATACCCAGATGCAAATATCTCACCAATAGATTATGACCCAGGCGCAAGTGAAGCAAATCAAACAAATAGATTAAAATTACTTATGGCAGTTGCGAAAGACAATTTACAAAAAAAGAACAATTCTCTAAATTCAATAAAAAGAGAAAATAAAATTAATAATAACACTTTAGAAAAAGTATAAATTATATAATTATGGAAGGAGGTTTTGTGATTAGCTTTACACCAAAAGAAACTTATAGACGTGTTTCAGATATAAGCCTAGATTATTTAATAAATGATATAAATATAAAAGGACTTATATTTGACTTTGATGGAACATTAATTTCAAAAAGAAAAATATCCATTGAAACTCTAAACTTCATAAAAAAAGCTAAAGAAAGCGGACTAAAAATTTCAATATTAAGTAATAATATTTATGTAAGTAATACAATATTAAAAGCATTAAACATTACAACTACAAAAAAATTCGCTCTAAAACCTCTTAAAAAACCATTTTTAGATATGGCAAAGAGGATGAAACTTAGTCCTAATAAAATTGCAGTAATAGGAAATAATAGAATTTCTGATATACTAGGTGCAAATCATGCTGGACTATATTCAATATATATTCAAAATATGGATAGCATTTTATTTAAAAATAAAATAAAAAATAAACTAAAAAATATAGGAATAAAACATATTGATTAAAATTTAATTTAAATTAAATAAAAAAATTATAAAAAATAAAATTTAATCTGATAAAATTAATAAAAAATATCTAATAAAATGATTTATTAGATATTTTTTATTTTTATTTTAATTCGTATTTTGATATTTTTGCATATTTTTCTTTAGGAAAATCAGTATCATATTCAACTTCATTAAATAACTCAGGCATATCTTCTTTAAATTTTAATAAAAGAGGAATTAATAATTGTCTAATAGCTGGGTGAGTATGACTTGAACACCTTAATGAAAAAATATGTCTCCATTCTCTTATATTAGCTGTAAGTGTATATTCAGCTGCAGTACTATGAGGAAGAAGCATTCTTAGTTGGTCTGGAAGACATCCTAAACTACTCATTTCAATATATGCCTTTTCAACATTTTTCATACACTCTTCCCAAATCTCATATTCCTTTGTTCCCTCTTCAATATGAACAGGTCTCATAAACTTTAATTCATTTCCAAATTTATCTTTACCATAATTACAGTAACGTGTACTTTCAATTGAAAAACTAGCAATTCTATGTCTTGTTAAATCTTTATATGTACCAATATCTCCTACAAGCTTTACAGAAATTTTCTCATGTTCTAATACTGACTCATGTCCTCTATTAATACAATTATTTAATAAATTTTTATAACTTGTATCTGTTATTTTGTCTTCTGAGCGATAGCAAATTCTACAAGCTCTCTCAATTCTCCTCATTATTTCTTTTCCATCATAATCTTCAACAAAAACTTCTGGTTCTATTAGTTTCATATTAATTTACTTCCTTTCCTTAAATTAAAAATTATTATTTTTAATTTAGTTTTTTACTTTATATCATATTTGATTAATACATACAAGTACTTTTTTAAATTTATCTTACAAATATTAAAATTATTATTTTTTCTATTGACAAGTAAAACCTAAATGTGTTATTATATATACTGTTATGAGAAGTCATAACAGTCATACGGAGAGGTGGTCGAGTTGGTTTATGGCACCAGTCTTGAAAATTGGCGTAGGTGTTGAGCCTACCGTGGGTTCGAATCCCACCCTCTCCGCCATTTTTTTAATTATATATAATATGTAGGTGTACCCAAGTGGTTGAAGGGGCGAGTTTGCTAAACTTGTAGGG
>CAQYCU010000063.1 GCA_948919095.1 uncultured Clostridia bacterium
CTACTGGATTTTCCCAGTCTCCATTTTGTGTTATTTTCGCTGTTATTATGACTCCGTTTGCTGGTCCCTTGTAATCTACTATCTTTGGTACACTTCTATCTATTTCAAATACATGTCCTTCTACTATTACTAATTGATTATTTGATGTTTCATCTTCTTTTGGTAATAGTGAACCTACCTTTGATATTTCTTCATCTAACTCTGTTTCTGTTAAGCCGCTTTCATATTTTCTCATTTGCGCTTCGCCTAGTAATAGTTCTAATGTTTCTCTTGCCTTTGCTTGTCCATACTTGTCTGTTGCTTGCTCTGCTCTGCTAAATATTCCATCTTGGTTAAATACCATGCTTAGTGAAACTCCTGCTAATATTAGTAACACTATTAGGGTCACAAATAAAGCCTAGTAAATAATAGTGTTTTTATAATATATCCTATACAAATAACTACCATTTAGCTTTATTCTAAATGATAGTTTCTTTATAAAAAAATTAATATTATTGTAATTGATTTCCACATTTATTGCAGAATAATGAATCTGCAGTATTTATATTTCCGCATCTCATACACAATTTAACATTTGTATTAGCATTATTATTTACTGTAGCATTGTTCTCAGTTGATGTAGATGGTTCTTGTATTTGAGCACTATTTTCAGTTTGTGCAACCGGTTCTGGTGCTTGTATATTATTTTCAACTGGTGTAGTGGTTTCTTGTACTGGTTGGACTACTGGTTCTTGTGCTGGTGCTTGTTGGTTTGCATAAGGGTCATAAGTTTGTGTGCTTGATTGTGCACTAAAGTCTTGCATAACATTTGTGTTATTTGCTCCCATCATTCCACCAGTAGACATATTTGCAATTCCAATTCCCATAAATCCATTGCCAACACCAGCTGTATTTTTAGCTGCATTTTCAATAGCATTAGCATATGCCTCAGTCATTCTTCCTTGTTGCATGTATGCATTTGAACTAAATTCATAGTTATTTAATTTGTCTTCTGATTCATCATCTAATGTAACTGATTCTACTGAAAAACTTACTAAACGTAATCCTCTTCTACGTATTGCTTCATCATATACCGCTTGTTCCATCATAGCCTTTATTTCATCAGTTTGACTTGGCATTTCTAGTACTGGCACTTTATGGTTTGAATTTCCAAGTTCATTTAAAATATTCTGAAATGAAGCTAATACTTCACTTCTCATTTGGTCTTCAACATTTTTCTTAAAATAAATATCAACTGTTCCAGCTAGTTCTGACATAAATACAGCTGGATTTTCCATTCTAAATGTATATGTTCCATAACAACGTACCTTAACACTCATTGGTGATACAGTATTTGTCATTCTATTTGGAATTGGGTGTGACCAGTCTTGAAATGGTATTGGTGTAGCCGTTCCAAATTTATTTCCCATTATTTCTTTAATGTTAAAGAAAAATACTGCTTGTTGTTTTGATGTTTCTCCATTAAATGTAAATCTTTCCCACATCTCTTTAAATGTATCTTTAAATTGTCCTGCAAAAAATGATGGTGATGAAGATGAATCAAATTGATATATTCCTTCTTCTGCTGACGCATCTATAACTCTACCATTATCATATATAATTGCACATTGTCCTGGCGCAACTACTATTACACTTCCATTTGTTATAACTCCTGTTGGTGTTGTCTTTCTTACCATTAACATGTCGTCTGTCATATCGTCACAGCGTATTGCCTCTTTCCATTGGTCTCCAAATGTACTTCCTATTGCATCTTTTGCTGCTCTAAATAATCCCATAATTATTTCCTCATAAATATGTTTAATAACATACTCTTTCTTCATTTATTTTTCTTAGGTTTTTAAGCTATCCTAAAACTTTTTTTCTTATATTTTTATATGTTCTCTTTTTGTATGTTGTTATAAAATTAACAGTTTAGTTTCTTCTTTTTAAACTTGCTAATACCCATCCATGGTCTTCTGTCGTAATTATACTGTTACAATACTCGCACCTTCCTGAAGATGTAATTGTTGTAGGAGCTCCACAATTTGGACAGTTTGTTGTCTTCAATCCATTTTCTCCTGCTTGAGTTACTGTTCCAGCTTTTCTTGTAAATGTTAATGTATATGTGTGATAATATTCTTTTTCCTTATTACCTTTTATTACTTGTTTTGTTGTTGCATCTATTATATAATCGGCCATTCTTGTATCCAAATCAAGTACTAATATATCTTTTTCACCTTCTCTTGTAAAGCTAATTAAATTCATATCATTTACACAAATTCTATCCATTACATTTATTTGATTATTTTTAATGTATCCATCTAATTGTGCTTTATGTTGTGCAAATAATTCTTGTGTCTCAAATGGTCTAATTTTCTCCCAATCTCTATCAGTCCATGCGTTTTGTAATTTTATAAATGTTTCTTTTACAAAACTCTCGAATTTTGTTTTGCTAAAGTTTGCATCAACGCTTCTAATTCTTGCTATTACTCCTTGATTATCATAAGTTACTTTAGGTTTTGCATACTTGTAGTAATCTAAATTTCTATTTTTAGCTGTCGTTTTATCTTGGTAACCTTTAAATCCTAAATATTTACTGATAAGTACTATAACAACAATTACTAAAATAAATAAAAATACAGGAATTGGACTACCTATATAACCGCCACTACTTGAGCCATAATCATAGCTTGAGCTTGAAGAACCCCAATCCCAACTTGAACTTGATGAACTCCAATCTGATGAACTTGAACCCCAGTCAGAACTTGAAGAACTCCAGTCAGAGCCTGAGCTGTAATCTTCAAAACTTCCTACGTCTGCATATGTAGGTATATTTATTTGAAATAATACTATTGCTAATACAATTAAAAATATTGTTTTACATATTGATAAAATTTTTTCTTTCATTTGTTTTCCTCTTTTATTTTCTCTTTCATTATTTTATATCAACAAATTTAAAAAGTCTATATGTTATTGAAATTTTTTGTTAAATAAAAATCTACATTATAAACCTTTCGTTTATAACATAGATTTTAATTTGATATACTCTTCATTTTCAATTTTAGTATTAGTGATGAGCATCTTCTTTATCTTTCATATACTTAGTTAAAAGTACAATTAGTATTGCTCCAAGAACAATAATTATTATCCATACCCATGCAGTTCTGCTTAATCCTAAAAATGAACTTGCTCCTGTTTCATTTACTGACACACTGTCACTTGTTGTTCTTACAGTATTCTCAGTTCCATTTGCTATTGTTCTTCCTGCATTGTCAAGTCCGTTACCTGCTTTTTCTACTACGTTTGCAGCTCCTTCAACAGCTCTTTCAGCGCCTTGACTAATTGCATTTCCTGCACCTTCAACTACATTTCCTGTTCCTCTAACAACGTTTTCAGCTGTATTTTTTACAGCTTCTGCACCAGTTGCCACATCATTTGTTGCATTGTGTGCGACATCGTTTCCACTAGCATTAACACTTGATGCCATAACAGTTGAAGATAAAAGAGCAATTATGAAAAATAAAACGATTGGAATAATTTTTTTCATTATGTTTCTCCTTTCTTGTTTTACAATTATAGTTTTTCAATTAAAATTGTACTATAACTGTTTTTTAAACAAAGTTTATAAATCATACTATAATTCTATGTTTTACATTAAATAGTATGATTAGAAAATCATAATTTATTCAGTTTGATTTTTCCAAAACATTTATATTAAGTTAAATTGCACTTTTTGAAATACTTCTAATTTTTTCCTTCAACTTTTCCAATATTTAAAATTTTGTAATGTATTTTTAAATTTTTCCAATTATTTTATTGTTTCATATACCTTTCCATTTTTCTTTCGTCTTCTCTTTTTTTCAAATCTTCACGTTTGTCAAAAAGTTTTTTTCCTTTTCCAATTCCTAACTGCATTTTTACAAAATTACCTTTAAAATATAAACTTATGGGAACTAGTGTATATCCTTTTTGTGATGTTAAACCAATAAGTTTGTTGATTTCTCTTCTATTTAATAATAGCTTTTTAGGACGAAGTGGGTCTTTATTATAAATATTTCCATTTTCATAAGGAGTTATATGCATTGAGTATACAAATACTTCCCTATTCCTTTCTATTGTAGCATAGCTATCTTTTAAATTAACTTTACCATTTCTTATTGATTTTATTTCTGTCCCATACAATACAATTCCCGCTTCAATTTTGTCTATAATTTCATAATTGTGATATGCAGTAGGATTTTTAGCAATTATCTTATTTTCTGTCTTCATATAACTTTCCTTTTTGTTATTTTTTTGGCTAAGCTTTACCACTACATCCAAATACATCCTTCATCTTATGCTTAACAGTATCCTTAATATAATCTCTTCCAACGCCCATATATTTTCTAGGGTCAAATACTTCTGGATTTTCTGTAAATATTTTTCTAATTCCACCAGTCATTGCTAAACGTAAATCTGTATCAACATTTATTTTTGACACACCTCTTAGGCTTGCTTCATGTAACATTTCATCTGGTACACCTTTTGCTCCTGGCATATTTCCACCATATTTATTGCACATTTCAACATATTCTTGAATAACAGTTGAGGCTCCATGTAAAACTATTGGAGTATTAGGAATTAGTGCTTTTATTTTTTCTAAAATATCAAAACGTAATTTAGCATCTCCTTTAAATTTATATGCTCCATGGCTTGTTCCTATTGCTATTGCAAGTGAATCACAGCCTGTTCTTTCAACAAATTCTTTTGCTTGTTCTGGGTCTGTGTACATTGCATCACTATCTGCAACATTTACATCATCTTCAACACCTGCTAATTTTCCAAGCTCTGCTTCAACAACAGCTCCTTTAGAATGTGCATAATCAACAACTTCCTTTGTTAATCTAACATTTTCCTCAAAATCATATTTTGAACCATCAAACATAACTGATGTGTATCCATTGTCAACACACATTTTACATGTTTCAAAATCTGGTCCATGGTCTAAATGTAATACAACTGGTATATCGTGTTCTTCAAGTCCTGCTTCTATCATTTTTCTTAAATATGGTATACGTGCATATTTTATTGCACTTGCTGAAGTTTGTAAAATTACTGGTGAATCTTCTTCAGCTGCTGCGTCAAGTATTGCTTGAACAAATTCCATATTATTAATATTAAATGCTCCTATTGCAAATTTTTCTTCAATTGATTTTTTAAACATTTCTTTAGATGTTACTAACATATTTTCCTCTTTCTCCATTATTTAAAATTATATGTAAGTCTAATGGCTAATGGAACCATTAATAATATTTATCTTATAATACTCAATTACTTTAATATATCTTCTATATCCTCAATCATTCCTTTTAATACTTTATAACTATTATCTAATTTTTCCATTTCGTCTTCATTTAATTCCAAGTTAAGTATTTCCCTAACTCCTTTATTCGTAATAATAGCTGGAACTCCCATATATATTCCTTCATGTCCATACTCACCATTAAGGTAAGTTGATACAGTTAAAATAGCCTTTTCATCATTTAATATTGTTTTTACTAATTTAGCAAGTGCTAGGCCAATTCCATAATAAGTTGCTTTTTTTCTTTCAATAATTTCATATGCTGATTGTTGTACCTCTTTATATAATTCATCAAGAATTTTTTCGCTTTTTCCTCTTTCTTTTAATATAGCTTTAAGTGGCTTTACACCAATCGAACTGTGTGACCATGCAACAAATGATGAATCTCCATGTTCTCCCATTAAATAGGTGTGTACATTTTTAGGAGATACTTGTAATTTTTCTCCTAATAAATAACGTAAACGTGCTGTATCAAGTACTGTTCCTGAACCAATGACTTTTTCAGTTGGGAATTTTGATACTTTTTGTACAACATATGTCATTATATCAACTGGGTTTGTTGCAATTACAAATATTCCATTAAATCCTGAATTTACTGCATTTTCAGTAATTTCCTTTACTATTTTTGTATTTGTTTGGCATAGTTCTAGACGTGTTTGCCCACCTTGCTTTTGTGCTATACCTGCTGTTATAACAACTATATCAGCATTTTTACATTCTGAATAATCCGTTGTTGCTTTGATATCCATTCTTCCTGGAGCATATGCTAATCCATGTGATAAATCCATAGCTTCGCCTTCTGCTTTATCTTTTAAAACATCAATTAGAACTAATTCGTTTACTCCTCCTTGATTTTCAAGTGCATATGCCATGCTCATTCCTACAAACCCTGTTCCTACAAGAACAACTTTTCTTTTATTTGCCATATTATTACCTCCATTTCGCTTTGAAAAAGTTTTATCATAATTTTAAAATTACTTAATTTTCTTTTTTAGCTGTGCATAATAATATTATTTTCCAAAATTTAATTATTATGTATTTTGCAAGCTAATTATAACACTACAAAAAAATAAAATCAATTCATTTTTAATTGATTTTATATACGCTGTTATTTTAATTTTTAAAATATTAATACAGTAAAAAACATGCTAACAGTTTTCTGTTAACACGTTTTTATACCATTATAAGCTTATAAATGATTTTTTATTTAAAATTTGCACATTAAACCTTTTTCCATAAAAAGTCTAATCCGTCTTTTATTGTTGGTTCAGCTTTTTTCTTTCCTTTTTTCTTTTTGTTAGAGTCAATTTGAATTTTGTCTAACCATAGGAATGATAGGAATGATGCAAATATAAATGCTTCATCAATTATAATATTTTTTGCTAGAGTTGAAACGAAATTTGCACTTAATGCGCTAGTAAGTTCAATAGTGTGTCCAGCTATTATTGCTAAAAATACAAGTAACATTAAGCATGGTACTGTATTTGTCTTTTGGTTTCTTCCTAGATATATGCATAGTACAAATACTACAACTGCTGCAATTAAATAATATGGTTGTGTAAAATCGATTAGTGGCATATCTTTTTCCTCCTTTGTTATTGTTCATTAATAATATACATTATTATTCGCTTTTTTTCAATGTTTTTTTTGTTAAATTTATATTACAATCTTGTTACATTTTTTGCATCTGTTATATGTTTTCTTTTATTTTTCCCAATTTCTTCTCAATAAATTCAGCTAATTCTTTTGCCTTTTTAGTAATATACTCTTTATCTTCGCCTTCAATCATAACACGTACAAGTGGCTCAGTTCCTGATGCTCTAATAAGTACTCTTCCGTTGTCTTTAAATTCATTATTAAGAGCTTCAATTTTCTCTAATATTTCAGGGTCTTTGTCATAATCATATTTCTTATCAGATTTTACTTTAGCATTTATTAATACTTGAGGATATATCTTAATTATTTTAGCAAGTTCTGATACTTTTTTCGCTTTTTCTAGTATTACTCTTATTAACATTAATGATGTAAGTATACCATCTCCTGTTGGATTATAGTCTAAGAATATAATGTGTCCTGATTGTTCTCCACCAATGTTATATCCGTTTTCAAGCATGTTTTCTAAAACGTATCTGTCTCCAACTTTTGTTTCAACAAATTCAATTTCATTTTCTTTGCAGAATTTTTTAAGACCAAGGTTACTCATTACTGTTGCAACCAAAGCATCTTTAGAAAGTTTATTGTTTTCTTTCAAATACTTAGATATTATAGCCATTAATATATCACCATCAATTTCATTTCCATTTTCATCAACAGCTAAGCATCTATCGCCATCTCCATCATATGCGATTCCAAGGTTGCAGTTATTTGATGTAACAAATTTTTTAAGCATATCTAGATGAGTTGAACCACAGTTTGCATTTATGTTCACTCCATTGGGAGTATTATTAATTATGTAATGTCTAATACCCAGTGCTGTATATACTTTGTCAGCAATTACTGAAGTTGCTCCATTTGCAGTATCAATAGCAACTGTAAAATTTGACTTTTCCAAGCTTTCAAATTCATCTTCAAAATTCTTTCTAAAGAAATATAAATATTCATCAAGTA
>CAQYCU010000064.1 GCA_948919095.1 uncultured Clostridia bacterium
TTGAGCCCTGTCTTTCCCCTTTTTGCACATATAACTTGTTTATATCTTTTCCTGACTTTAGTAATTCTGTTACACTATTTCTTCCTTCAATTTGGTCTTCTCTTTCTTCCATTTACCCTCACTCTGCTTTCTTATCAATATACATATTTGCTACTTCTCTTATTTTTTCCATTTCTTCCGTTTTGGTTCTATCTATCATAATATTTATGTAATTATTTTCTTTTATTATTTTAAAACTTGGTTTAAAATAAATATCAAATATAAAGCTAATATTATTTATCCATAAATCAATATTGGTTTCTAATTCACTCCTATTTATTTGTTTGTTTTCAAAGAATGCTTCGAGCACTCTAGGTGTTATACTTTCATCGGTTATATCACTTTTTCTATATAATGTTTCAAAGTTTTCAGTTGTTAATATTTTAAAAATATCTACTTTGTCCGCATCTCTTATAATTTTTGATTGTAATAATGTCTCGCCTTCGCCGCCTTCATCAATTTTAAATTTATTATGATTATGAATTGCATTTATTATGATTTCATGATATTTTTCGTCTTCGCAAAATTCCTTTAGTAAATTATTTTCTTTTAATATTTGTATTCCAAGTTCTGCATGGTCTACTGATTTTCCATCATTAAATGTGTCATATATTCTAACTTGTTCAAATCGTCCTATATCATGTAACAATCCTATTAACTCGGCTAGCTGTATTTGTTCTTCTGTTAGTTCTAATTCTTGAGCAATTTTTTTAGATGCATCTGCAACTCTAAAAATATGGCTAGCTTTTAGTGCTATTCGTGGGTTTGATGCATCATAAGGTTCTATATAGTTTTTTAAAATTTGTCTTGCTTTTTCTATGTTTATCATAATAATATGTCCTTCCTCTAATTGAATAAGAATTCAATTTATTGATTTTCAGTATCAGCCTTAAGAACATTCAAAAATGCCTCTTGTGGAATTGCTACATTTCCAAACTCTCTCATACGTTTCTTTCCGCGTTTTTGTTTTTCAAGTAATTTCTTTTTACGTGTAATATCTCCACCATAACACTTTGCTAAAACATCTTTTCTAAGTGCTGATATTGTTTCTCTTGCAATTACTGTTCCTCCAACTACTGCTTGAATTGGTATAGCAAATAATTGTCTTGGAATTTCTTCTTTTAATCTTTCAACTAATGTTCTTCCTCTATTATATGCATTATCCTTAAATACTATAAATGATAGTGCGTCTACAGGTTCATTATTTACATAAATATCAAGTCTTACTAATTGTGATTGCTTGTATTCTTTCATATAATAATCTAATGATGCATAGCCTTTTGTTTTTGACTTTAGTGTGTCAAAAAAGTCATAGATTATCTCATTTAATGGTAATTCATATTTTAGAGTTACCCTAGTTTCGTCTAAATATTGCATGTCAATATATATTCCACGTCTTCCCTGACATAACTGCATTACGTTTCCTACATAATCCTTTGGAACCATTATGCTTGCTTCAACATATGGCTCTTCAATAAACGCTACTTTCGCACTCTCTGGTAAATCTGCTGGATTATATATTTCTTCAACTTCTCCATTTGTTTTATGTACTTTATAAATAACTGATGGAGCTGTCGTGATTAGACTTAAATCAAATTCTCTATCAAGTCTCTCCTCTATAATTTCTAAATGTAGTAATCCTAGAAATCCACATCTAAATCCTGAGCCTAGTGCTTGAGAAGTTTCTTGTTCAAATGTTAAAGCAGCATCATTTAGTTGTAATTTTTCTAAAGCTACTTTTAAGTTTTCATAGTCTGCGCCATCCATTGGATATAATCCGCAATATACCATTGGATTTACTTTTTTGTATCCTGGTAGCATTTCCTTTGCTGGATTTTCATTGTTAGTTATTGTGTCACCTACTCTAATATCTGATAGACTTTTAATACTTGCTGCAATATATCCAACGTCTCCTGCTGATAATTCATCTGTTACTTGATAATTTCCGTGGTGTGAAATATCCAACTTCTGTAACTACGAATTTGTCACCATTTGACATTAGTTTTATTTCGTCTCCAACTTTTACAGTTCCTTGCTCTACTTTCACATAAGCAAGTGCTCCTTTATAGTCATTATAAATAGAGTCGAAAATCAATGCTTGTAATTCTGCATTTCTGTCTCCTGTTGGTGCTGGTACATCTGTAACGATTTTTTCAAGTACGTTTTCCACATTTAATCCAGTTTTTGCGGATATACAAGGTGAATTTTCTGTATCAAGTCCAATTATTTCTTCAATCTCTTTTTTAGTTTCTTCTACTCTTGCACTTGGTAAATCGATTTTATTTATAACTGGTATTACTTCTAAGTCATTGTCAAGTGCTAGATATACATTCGCAAGTGTTTGTGCTTCTACTCCTTGTGTACAATCAACCACAAGAACAGCACCTTCGCATGCTGCTAAACTACGTGATACTTCGTAATTAAAGTCAACATGCCCAGGTGTGTCAATCAAATTTAATTCATAAGTCTTTCCATCTTTTGCTTTATAATTCATTCTAACTGCTTGTGACTTTATGGTTATTCCTCTTTCTTTTTCAATATCCATGTTGTCAAGCACTTGCTCTGTCATTTCTCTTTTTGATAATGCACCTGTCATTTCAATTAATCTGTCGGATAATGTCGTTTTTCCATGGTCAATGTGTGCAATTATAGAAAAATTTCTAATTAGTGATTGGTCTTTCATTACTACCTCTTAATCGTTTTGTCTATTCTAATATTAATTATATCTTTGGCTTATGTCTATTATCCTAAGCATAATTTATAATTATTTATCTTCTTTGCTTATTTTAGCATATTTTTTCAAAGTTTGGTAAACTAGGTAATTTACAGTTCCCGGAATGTCCTTATCTCCTGCTGGTACTCCAGTAAGGATTTCAATTCCTTCATCAATGTTTGATACTGCATATACGTGGAATTTCTTGTCTTTTACTGCTTGCACTACATCTTCACTTAAATTTAAATTTTTAACATTTTCATGTGGTATTATTACACCATGTTCACCATTTAAGCCTCTAAGTTTGCATATTTCAAAAAATCCCTCTATTTTTTCGTTTACTCCACCTATTGATTGTATTTCTCCTTTTTGGTTAACTGAACCTGTTACTGCTATTGATTGATTTATTGGAATGTTTGATAAACTTGATAGTAATGCATATGCTTCTGTACTTGATGCACTATCGCCATCTATTCCACCATAAAGTTGTTCAAAACAGATACTCGCTGTTAATGATAAAGGCATGTCTTTTGCAAATTTTTCTCCTAGGTATCCATTTAGTATCAATATTCCTTTTGAGTGTGATGAACCTGAAAGTTCAACTTCTCTTTCAATATTGATTATTCCGCTTTTTCCTGTGTAGGTATTTGCTGTAATTCTAACCGGTTTTCCAAAGCTGTATTCTCCCATTGTCATAACTGTCAAACCATTTATTTGTCCTATTTTGCTTCCTTCTGTATCTATAAGTAATACTTCATCCTTAATTAATTCAGTATATCTTTCATCATATTTTATTGTACGCTTCTTTTGCTCTGCTATAGTTTTGTCTATTAAGTCAGCTGTTACAACTTTTTCTCTCGATATCTTTGCCCATGTGGCAGCTTCTACCATTATTTGTGATAAGTCTCCAAACCTTGTAGATAGCTTAGTTTGGTCTTCTGCAAGTCTTGATGCATATTCTGCTATTTTTGCAACTGCTCCTTTATCAAATGGTGGTAGTTCTTGTTCCATAACATAATCACGAACAAATCCTGCTAAGTCATTCAAGTTCTTTTCGTCTAATGGTGCATAATCTTCGAATTCAACTTTTATTTTAAATAATTTTCTAAATTCTTCATCTACTGAAAGTAATGTTTGATATACATTTTCATTTCCTATCAATATTACTTTTAAATCAAGTGGAATTGGCTCTGGTTTTAATGATACAAGCACCATTGAGTTCTTTTGGTCTACTGCATTTTCAATTCCTATCTCTTTATTTCTAAGTACTTTTTTTAGATAATCATAACATCCTTGTGTTGATAATAAATCACTCGCTTGAAACATTATATATCCGCCATTTGCTTGTTGTAGTAAGCCTGGTCTTAACATTGTATAATCTGTTTTTAACATTCCATAATAATTCTCATATTCAAGTCTACCAAAAAGATTAGTAAATGAGTAGTTAGAGTCTATAATTACTGGTGCTCCATCTGTGTTACTATTATCAACAAATACATTTACTCTATAGTTTTCCCAAGGTTTTATTGGTTGATTTTGTGGTCCTCCCATCATTTCATTAGGCTTATCATCTTCAATAAATTTTGAAATATTTTTTAGTATATCTTTTCTAACTCCATCTAAAAAGTTAGTTATTTTTTTGCTTCTTTTTATATTTGATTTTACATATGATATATGTCCTTCAATTGTTAAAAGAGCAACATTTGATTGCCATTCTGATATCTTCTTTTCTGCTTCGTTATCAAGTTCTTTTATTTGTGCAATTACTTCAATTATGTGTTGTTGAACTATAGTTGATTTGTCCTCATATTCTTTTTTTATTTTGTCATCAAGTAAGTCAAATTCTTCTTCTTTTATTACTTTTCCATCAACTATTGGCATCATATATATTCCATTATCTGCTGAACGAACTTGAAAGCCATATTTAGCTGATTTTTTATTTAAGTCTGTAAGTAATTTTGTTCTTTTTTCTTGATATTTTTGTGATATTACATTTTTTTCTTTTTCAAAATCTTCATTTTTAAATGTATTTTTTATATCAGTTCTTATTTCTTTTACAAATTTCTCCATCAATTCTTTGAATTTTGTTCCATCGCCTGCTGGCAGGCTTACTGCTACTGGCTCGTTTGGATTTTCAAAGTTGTAAATGTAACACCAGTCTGGTGGTGTCTTTTTAGTTTTTGATAATGTTGCTAAATAATTTTTTGTGTATGTTGTTTTTCCTGAACCTGTTGGACCTTCTAAATATAAGTTGTATCCTTTTGTGTCAACTCTAAGTCCAAATTCAAGTGCAGATATTCCTCTTTCTTGTCCTATTCCTTTATAGTTTCTTTCTAAATCATCTGTTGTTTCAAATTTGAATATGTCTGGATTACAAGTATATTTCAATTTTTTATATGATATTTCATTTGTTCTTTTCATTTTTTATTTTTCTCCTCGTTTTTTATTTATTATATGTATTTTTATTATCTTTTAATCAATTATATTACTTTTTTCGACATTGTTATCATGATTTATAATTTTTTAAATCTTATAATGTCATTAAAATTGCATCGTCTTGTCCATTATAGTATTTTGCACGTTTTCCTACTTTTTTAAATCCAAATCTGCTATATAAATTTATAGCTGTTTTATTTTTTTCATTTACTTCTAAATTTATTTTGTTTGCTTTTTCTTTTCTAATAACATAGCTTAGTAGATTTGAGGCAACACCTTGTCCTCTTTTATTATTTTTTATAACTATATTCATTATTTCGATTTCGTCTAAAACATTTTTGTAATTTATAAATCCTACTATTTCACCATTTTGTTTTGCTACTATCATTCTTGAGTATTTTGCATCTTCTTTAAATTGTTCTATTTTCCATAGATTTGGAAATTCTTTATATTCTTTTTCTATTTCTTCTACATCTGTTGGTATCATTTCTGATAAGTATATTTTTTCATCCTTATTTGTTCTGTTTCGTTCTGCTTGAGGTCTTCTTAAATACATTGGTGTTAATGTATTCTCATAGTCATAAATTCCTCTATTATATCTATCTTCTGCACAAAGTCCAATATACTTTGCAAGACATTGTGGCTTTTCTATATATTCATATTTTCCATTTACTTCTTTCGCTTCTGCTTTTTCTTTTTCTATTTTTGCTTGGAACATTGCTTCTTGTCGTTCTAAAGAAAAATCTCCTATAATATATAATTTTTCACAAAAATTTACATATTCTATTATATATGATAAATGTGATGCTTCTGGATTTTTATATAATGATAAATTTCCATTTTTATATCTATAAACCGCAAAATACCTATTATCATTTTTAGCATCAATTATAGATAATATTTTACAGTTTTCTTTTTTGCCTTCTATTGCACAATATGCTTGTGCTTCTAATGAGTTGACACTTATTGTCGGAATTTTCTTTACGTCTGATAGTGCTTTTGCTGTTGCTATTCCTATTCGTATCCCTGTAAATGAGCCGAGGTCCAATATTTGTCGCTATTAGATCAATATCATCTAGCGTTACATGCGCTTCTTCTAACATTTCTTTTATCATTGGCATTAAAGTTATTGAGTGTTCTTTTTCTGTTTCATCATGAAGCTGTGCAATTACTTTACTATTTTCTATAATTGCTACTGAGCCAATCTTGGATGAAGTATCTATTGCAAGTATTTTCATAACCTCTATCCCCCTACATATTATATTTGTTCAAGTCTCATTATAATTGATATACTGATTATATAATATTTGCTTGTCTTATTCAATAGATTTTACAAAAAGTTTGCATTTTCCTGTTAGTTGTAATTTTATTTTATATTATAAAATTAAGATAGTGAATATTTTCTTAATTCTTGTTAGATACAAACAAAGACGTACGCTTTTTATTGCGTACGTCCCCGTTTTTTGCTTGGGTATTCGCCCTCACTGTCAGTCAGCTTATGAATAAGCTTATATTCTTTAATATTCGTCAAAATTTATTTCATTATATCTATTTCCAAAGGTTTCAACTGTAAGTTCTCTCATATCTTCATTATTTTCAACCTTATTAAAAGATATTTTTATATAATCATCTGGTAAAATATCTTCTATTAGTTCTCCCCATTCAAATATGCATATTCCTTTTGGAAAGTACTCTTCTCCTCCTATATTTTCAAACTCGTAAATATCAGCAAGCCTATATAGGTCAAAATGGAAAATACTTATTTCTTCATTTCTGTATTCATTTACTATAGTGAATGTTGGGCTTGATATTTCGTTTTGTAAATTAAAGTATGATAAAATTCCTTCTACAAATTTTGTTTTTCCTGCGCCTAGTTCGCCTGATAAAACTAGCACGTCTCCTTTTTTTAAATTTGCTGCTAAGTTACTTGCAAAGATTTTTGTTTGATTTTCATTATTACACATTATTTTGTGCATTTAAATCACCTCATTTTTATAATTTACATTATTTTTTGCGTCTTCTATGTATTGTTTTATCTGTTGGATTTGTCTCGTATTCTTTTATTGCTTTCTTTAGTTCAATTATATCAACTTGAAAATATGGTGTCAATATCTTTTCTCTATAATTGTCTTATCTTATCTGCCATTTTGTAGGTATCTCCTATCTTTAAGCATTAGCAGAGAAAAAGACAGCATAGCTGTTACACTATACTGTTTTGTCTAAATATTATTTTCTTAATCCTAATTTTGCTACTATATCTCTGTATCTTTGAACATCTTTCTTAACTAGGTAATTTAATAGATTTCTTCTTTTTCCTACCATTTTTAATAATCCTCTTCTTGAGTGATTATCATTTGGATTTTCCTTTAAATGTTCTGTTAATTCATTGATTCTTTCTGTTAAAATAGCTATTTGTACTTCTGGAGAACCTGTGTCTTTTTCGTCTCTTCTATAGCTTTCAATAATTCCTGTTTTCTTTTCCTTTGTCATCATAGTGACATACACCTCCTGTTTTTATTTTCCTATAACTGGGCCTTAGTAGGTGTTTTTTATCCTAAAGCTAAGTAATAGGCACTTATTATAATAACATATATTTTGTTATTTTTCAAGT
>CAQYCU010000065.1 GCA_948919095.1 uncultured Clostridia bacterium
TTAATGTCAACCCAAAACAGAGTATTTTTATAATTGTAATCTAATTGTAACATTTCCCTTTCTAAAATTTATTCCAAACTTGGGTCAACATATACAGTCTTATTATTAGTATAAATTACATATCCGTGGATTTGCTCCATGTGGCTTTTTCACATATTTAATTAAAGTATAATCAACTGGTACATGCGATGAAAATTTAGCTTTGCTATAATATGCACAAAGCTCAGCACATTTTTTTATAGTTGAAATCTTAGGCATCTCTCCATTGCATCTTAGTATTAAGTGGCTACCATGTATATCTTTGGCATGAAACCAGTAATCATTATCATTAGCAACTTTTAAAGTTAAATAATCATTTTGTTTATTATTCTTACCAATACAAACATTATATCCATCAACTTGAAGTTTAATATAATTATTAAGCATTGACGGATTTTCTTTATTAGATTTTTTCCTCTTATTCTTAAAATTTAAATCATTGAAAAGAATATTAGCTGAAATTTCATCATACACTTCATCTACGTCAGAAATATTTTGACAATTATCAAGTTCTTGAATAAGAGATTCTAAATAGTTAAGCTCTGTATTTGTTTGCTTTTTTTGAACACTTACAATTTCCAAAGTATTTTTCATTTTATTATATTTTTTAAAATACTTTTCAGCATTTTGAGAAACAGTCAAATTAGTATCAATTTCAATATCTACGAAATTATTGTTATCATAATAATTTTCCATAGTTACTATAGCCTTGTTATTCTCATTTTCTTCGCCTAAATATTTTATATTTGCATTGTTATTACTTAAATCTTCTAATCTATAAATATTTGAAATTAAAAGTTCTCCATATAATTTATGCTTCTCCATATTTTCGCAAGACTTTATCTTTTCATTAATATTATTAAGTTTACTTATTAGTTTATCAAGAGTATGACTTAAAATTTTTAACAAGTCATTTCTATAATTAATAAAAGATTCTTCTTGATTTTTAATATGATAAAAGTCATCAATAAAAAAGTTTACAGCTAAGTCATTGTTAATATTTGTACTATTTTCATCATTAGTAATTCTTTTTTCATACGCTATATTCGCAGGATACACACTGTATCCCTTTTTAAAATTATCACAAAAACACTCCATATCATTTGACAAAATGTTACAAATATATTCATAAATACTTTTTAAACTACTTGAAGATACAGTGTTCGACAAATGCAAGTTTTCTAATGTTGACTGGATAAAGGCTTTGCTTATACCAACAAAGATATTAGGAATAGAACTATCTAAAGTTTTGATTCCATAATTCAACACCATCTTTTCAAATTCTTCATATGAAGTATTTATAAAATTAGATTTATTTGAAAGAGGAAAACTATATTTTCTTCCGTGGCATTATGTCTCTTGATTTACCTTCGCTATCGTATTTTTTAAGTGCATCAATAATTGTATTATTCTCATTTAGTAATACAATATTACTATATTTTCCCATCAATTCTATAGCAAGAGTTCTAGTAACTTTATCATTCATCTCATTAAAGCACTCAAATTCAATATAGCAAATACGTTCTAATCCCTCCATATAAATATTTTTGATTTTTGACGAAATTAAATACTTTCTCAAAATCATGCAAAAATTAGGAGCTTGAATGGGATTTTCCCTAGAATATGTTGTTAAATGAATTCTATAATTGCTAGCAGTTGTGTCTATATTTAAAGCATAAGTTTTTTTATTATAAATGCTCATATATATAGTATTAGCTGTTGGTTCATAAATTTGATTTACTTTTCCACCAATTAGAACTTGTAGCTCTTTAACAATGCTATGCAACGTAATTCCATCAAAAGCCATAATAATATCCTTTCACAATAATCAATTTATTATATACAATATTTTCAAACTTAAAATATATTATAATACATTATTAAAAAAATATCAATAAAAGCTTGACAATCTGCATATTTATCAATATAATACAAGAGAAAATCACTATAGGAGAGCATATTTAATGGCTAACAATAATGTATTCTTTTCAAGAGGAATAGAATACGAAAAAATGACAGATGAACAATTACTTAAGTTAATACGAAGAGAAGACAAAATGGCATTAAATCGTCTTATTGACAGATATAAGGATGCTGTTGAAATTAAGGTCACAAAATTTTATATAAGTGGAGCTGAAAAGGATGATATTATGCAAGAAGGATTAATAGGCTTGTATAAATCTATTAGAGATTTTGACCTTAATAAACAGAATTCTTTTAAAACTTTTGCTAATCTATGTATTGAAAGGCAAATCATTACTGCAATAAAGGGGTCAAATAGACAAAAGCATATGCCATTGAATTCGTATGTGTCATTAAATAATACAAGTTATGAAAATGATAATGGTGAAATGGAGAATCAGTTAATAGATGTTTTAGATTCTAATACTGTTGAGGACCCTCTTGAAACTATTACTAAAAATGAATATATGAAAGATGTTGAAAATTCAATTAATCAAAACCTTAGTTCTTTTGAAAAACAAGTACTTACTAAATTAGTACAAGGTCAAAGCTATAATGAAATAGCTGAAAGTCTTAACTCTCCTGTGAAGTCAGTTGATAATGCAATTCAACGTATTAGAAAAAAGACTGTAAAGAATATTAAGAATTTAACGTAAGTAATGTAATTTAAATTTTAGGTAGTGTATTTCCACTTCTAATTAATATATTTTAAATATTATAAAAAAATGTAAGCTAGTAGTAGCTTACATTAATATATGCCCACATAGCTCAGTTGGTAGAGTGCAGCCTTGGTAAGGCTGAGGTCACCGGTTCAATCCCGGTTGCGGGCTCCAACATTTTTTATTTTATATCAAAAACATACTGAAATTTGTTTTTTAGTATGTTTTTCTATAATTATTTATTGTTGATTTAAAATTTTCTTTATCTCTTCTCTGTCTTTTATATTATCTTCTATATACATTAATGCTTCTTTATTTTGCTTTAATGCTTCTATTGCAATATCTATATCTCCTCTTAACTCTTTACTAGCGTATTTTAAAATTCTCCACTTATTTTTTACAGCAGATAATACTACAGCCTTATCATTTCTAAGCTCTTTGCTAGCATAATAAAGTAATTGTCCATCAACTTGAACTCCTTTAAGCATAAGCTCTTTATCAGCATGAAGTGTGTCATTAGCATAGGCAACAACCCACGTAACCCCATCATCTAAGGCTTTTATCATAAATTCTTTATTATTGCAATTTTCCTCGGCATCTTCTATCATATACTTTTCTTTTCTTTCATTAAAGCCCTCGTCTTCTTCTGTATCAACATCTTTTGTAGTATTCTCTTCTTCCATATTAAATTTAGTCCTTTCCTTCTTTGCTTTATAAAAATACATTCTATTTCAGTCACTTTTTATTTGCACATTTCTGTTATAGCTCTATAAATATCTCCCCAATTATTTACTTCTTTTACATACTCATTTTCCTCTAATTTCATTAAATTAGTATCTCTAAAATACAATGTTTTTACTTGATTTTCTGAGATTTTTTTAACAATTCTCCAATCATCATCAATCATAATATCAACATTTTCTTTTTGACAAATTTCTAATTTGTTATCAATTTGCCAATAATATTTATCAAATTCAATATTGTTTTCTTTAAGCAAACGAATTGCGTCGTCTTTCATTTCTTTAACATGTCCGCCTCTTGCTGTAATAACTATAAATTCATGTCCTTGATTTTTCAATAAGTCAAATACTTTTTTAAATCCTGACATTAGGTTACTTTCTTTTGATACAGTTAGGAAATATTTTTGTATAAATTCTTTTTCTTGTTCGTCAGTCCAATTATATCTTGCTTGGAATTTTGGTTCTTTTCTATCAACCAAATTATTTCCTTTTAAAGTATCTACATCAAATATCTCTTCATATGTTCTAAATGTTGTTTCACTATCAAATACAACTCCATCTAGGTCTATTCCTATTTTCATAAATTTTACTCCTCTCATTACTTGTATTATCTATTTTAGGTTAATAGATTGCTAGTTCTATTCCCTTTCATTTTCTAACTACATGCAATTCATCTCCAGATCCCTCAGTTTTAAAATATGCAATAAATTATATAAATTAATCTTTGACTTATTTATATCATAAAATTGTTATAAATACAATTATAATTCAAAATTTTTATACCTTAGTTAAACTTATATTATATAAAAAACAAAGTGCTATTTTTGATTCTATTAAAAATTTTTCAATAAAATCATTTCTAACACTTCATTTCTGTAATCTGCTTATTAAATTTTTTTTTTACTTTTCATCTCTTGTGATTGAAGTTTTAATATCTATTCTTCGCACACAAAATTCACATACTTTTATTTATTGTACAGCATAGTAGTCTTTTATTAAAAATGCTTTTTTGTTATGTCAATAGACATATTCCCTATATACCAGCGCATACAAGTCCTACCCCTCTGGTGTTCCCACCTGATACTCAATCTCTTCCATATATGGAAACATTTGCTTTACAGCTTTAAATGTAATCATTGCCTTTTCAGGAACTGGGTTCTTAGTTTTTAACTCAACTAATTCTTGCATATAGCAGTTTTCATTAACCTTATAGATTTTATATCTATTTCTAACATAATCAAACATTACTTTGTAGCCATCATCTAAGTCTTTTGAAAACTCATTGAATGTATATTTACCTTCCATATTATTCCCTTTCTGCAATTTGAAAAATAAATTGACCTGCTAATTATTTCTCAAATTTAATTGTAGCTCTCCTCATCCTTATCCTCTCTAACTTCTAAGAAGATTGGAAATCTAAGACTTTTTGAATTGTCTTTTTTGTTTGTTGTTTCTTCAAAATATTTTATCGTAATTATTTTTCCAATAATAGAATTCTTATCTTCCCAAAATTTTTCTCTAAGCTCCTTAGTTAAACCGCTTCCAACTTTTAGAGGGCTTCCCTTATAGTCAACTAATAATGCTCCAGCCTTGCCCTTGTTAGCTCCGCTTCCTTCTAAAACGTCAGTTACTCTTAAATCTATAGGATACATTTGCTTTACTTTTAACATATTCTTACTTCTGTTAAATTCATAAGGCGAGCCATAAACGTTTATCATCATTCCTTCTTGGTGTAAATCAATTACTTGTTTTAATAAATCTTGGATTATGTTATTGTCAAATTCTCCTTCATATAAATACTTTGTTTCTTTTAAATGAGGGCACTCTTTTTGAACTTTAGCTATTCTTTCTTTTAGCTCTTTTTTTCTAACTTCAACTGGCACCTCATAGTCTTCCATGTTGTCAAAGTTTTCAAGTGGAGTCATATCATATAGCCAAATATTTACATTAAATTTTTCTTCTAAGTCTGAATTTACTAATGACGCAGTATCCTTAAATAGTTCTTTTGATTCTTTTGGTGCATAGATTTTGCTTAATAAGTCTTGGCTAAACTCAGTATTTATTTTATTTCCCTTGTCATCTTTTTTTGTCGAATTATCTTCATTATCTATGTTTGTCGAATTTTCACATTTTATAAATTTTGGAATATTATTATCATCTCTTTCATCTTTTACATTTATTAAAAGTTCACCATCATACATTCCATCTTCTAATTTTGAGAGTTCCTTTTCAAGTTGGTGCATCCCTTCATAAATTTTACCATTTCTTGAATACATTATAACATTATGATTTTCAACTCTTGCAGAACAGCGTTGTCCATCATACTTTTGTGTTATAATTATTTTTCGTCCGCTTTCAATTAATTTGTCAATATTATTTTCTAAACGTTCACCTTGTTGCACTTCATAGTCTGGAATAAAATTGCTCCAGACTTTATTAATGCTTTTTGCATTTATGCCAAGTGTTAGACTTTTTGTAATAATATCAATTAAAATATCTTTGTACTTTATATTTTGAGTTTTTAAAAATGCTTGAACATTACATATGACTTGGTCTGTTCCTGTGTTATGTTCTTTTAAATATTTTAATAATTCTACTATATCATTTGCTTTAAAATTTTCTGCTAAGTTTATTTCTTTTTCTATCTTTTTGGAAGAAATTCCAAACACTAATAAAGGATTAAATGTATAGAAAAGTATTTCTTTTAGTCTTTCGTTGTCTTCATTTTCACGTATTGTGTCTATTTTTTCATTTGTTCCACTTTTCTCCATTATGCTTAAAATTATTTCTAATTCATTATCAATTTTGTCACTGCTAATATTAATTGTATCTAACTGACTTTCAATTTTGCTATTTACATTATTTTCTTTTAATTTATTATTGAATTTATCACTCGTTCCTTCTTCAAATAAATTTATTTGATTGTCGTCCATCTTTATTCCTTTCACTACGCTACGCTTCGTTCATCGCCATCCAGTTTTTCTTTTAAAAAACTGTTTGGCAATTCTTACCTTTGCTCGCTCATTACCACCCATGATTTTATTCTAAAATCACGTTCGTCAACTCATATATTAATTATACTGTCTTAACAGTCTTTAAGTAAAATATCTTTTCCTTCTTTTAAGTATTCATATCCTGAGAAAATTGTTGCAATTACACATACTATCATTAATATTGTAACTACCATATTTAATATATATGGAATTACTCCCATTGTTCCTATTGAAGTAGTAAATGCTGCTCCAAATTTGTTAATATCAACAAATGCTAAAATTATGGCAATCATTTGAGTTACTGTTTTTAATTTTCCCAAAATATTAGCAGCTACTACTTTTCCATTTTTTTCAACTGCAATTAGTCTATATCCTGAAACTAAGAATTCCCTAATTATTACAATTACTGGTATCCAAGCTGGTAGTCTTCCATTTTCCACTAAAATTATAAATGCTGATATTACTAATATCTTATCTGCAATAGGGTCTAAAAATTTTCCAAATGTAGTTACTTGATTGTTTTTTCGTGCTAAATATCCATCAAATTTGTCAGTAAGTGCTCCTATTACAAATATTATATCCATTATTATAAATCCTAGTGGAACTCCTAGTACTTCACCAGGAATATTAAATAATGATATTATTAACATTGCTGGAACAAGCAACATTCTCATAACTGTTAATTTGTTAGGTGTATTCATAGTTTACCTCTTTCTATAACTTTTATTTTTTATTTATAATCTTAGTCTAAATTAACTTAAAATTTTATTTATTCAATAGCAATAGTATTTGTACTTGTATCACTTAGTGTATTTGTATCTTGATTGCCTTCTGTTTTTTTATTTTGTTCAACTGTATTTTGTAATTGCTTTATTAGTTCATTTAGTCTTTGCATGTCTTCTCCAAATAACTTCCAATCTCCATTTTTACTTGAATTTTGTACATTTTCATTTGCTTTAATAATTGAATTTACTAATCCTTGTATATCTCCTGAATTTTCTATATCAATACTAACTGCATATTGTGATAACAAGTTTTCAAGCGCTTCATCTAGGTCATCTCCTATTGCAACTTTATTTCCTGAAGCAACTACTACTTTTTTTAGTGTTGGCTTTTGTATACTCTCGTTTACTAATTGTTGGTATATTGTTTCAACATAAAGTATTGTATTATTAATTGGAACTGCTATTGTTTTTTTAGTTATTTTTGTACCTATTGTGTTAAGGCTTGCAATTTCTGATGCTATGTTCTCATCTTGATTTATTTGTGTTTCAAGTCGTTCTATTCCTAAAACATTGCTATCTGACGAAAATCTATATATTTCAAGTTTTGGATTTCCATTTTCAATAGTTCCTACCATATATGCTCTTAA
>CAQYCU010000066.1 GCA_948919095.1 uncultured Clostridia bacterium
TGATGATATTTCTTTTACTTTGTTTTTATTATTTGTAGCTAAAATTATTTCCATATTAATCTATCTCCTAGTTTTATTTTTAAATAATAATATCACAATTTATCTAGCATATCAATATTATATTGTGTGATTTTATAATTTGATGATGGACCTTCTTCCGATATTACTCCTAGAATTCTAGATATCCTAATGGGTTTATGTCTAATAATTATAAATATAAAAAGAAAGAAGATGTTACTCTTCTTTCTGAATTGAATTATTACTTATCCTATATTTACATTTCCACAATCGCATTTTACTGTTAATGTTACATTTGATTGTCTATTACTTTGATTTACATTGCAATGTCCCAAATCAACTTTTGCATCAATATAAATATCATGTGCTTTATTTACTTCTATATTTCCTAAGTCAGCTTTTATACTTGAATTCTCCTTAATTGATAAAGTACCAATACTAATGTTTCCGCAATTAGCTTTAAGTTCACATTTGTTAAGTATTTCATTTACTTCTATATTTCCGTAGGTCACATTTTATATTAGCATTTTTTATTTTTCCAACTTCTACATTTCCGCAGTCACAATCAACATCTATTGTTGCATTTTCTAAATCAGCTATTGTACATTTTCCATAATTATTTTTTACAGTAATTCTATTCAAATAGCTAGCTGGCACATATACAATAATATCGTTTAGTCTTTGATTAAATCCAAAGAAATTAAATCTAAATTTATTTTGAAATTTAATATCTAAATCATTATTCGCTACATTAACATTAAAGTCATCATCATTGTTACCATATATCACTACTTGAATATAATTATCTGGAGATTGCTTAATTATTATATCTCCAGCCTCTTGCTTAATAGATATATCTCTTATATCTTCAAAATTAAATTTTTTATCATACACTATATTCGTACTTTTATGTCCCATTTTAAATACTCCATTTTTGAAATTTATATTTCCATTTAAATATGATACTAAAAACATAGTTAATAAGAATATTACAACTGACATTAGAATTATCAAAAAAATTATTAATGTTTTACTCTTCATTATTTTTCTCCTCTTCTTTTAACATAAATATTAATTTTACTACATTTTCAAGTAATCCTACAATTATAAATATTACCCAAGTTATATGCCATGCCATTGTTGTAAAACTTACTATAAAATAAATAACAACTCCTAGGCAACCAATACTATCGTTAATAGCTTTCATTACAGTATTTTGTCTTATTTCCTCTTTGGTTTTGTTTTGTTTGGGTATAGACATATAATGCTTTATTATTCTTGCTGTTGCTATGCCTATTATTATTAAAAATATTGCACTTGCTATTACTGGGTTCATTCTAAATACAGGAATGGCTACCGATATAAATGCAACTGATAAAATATATAAAAATACTGATGAGCTTACTACTTCTGCTGATTTTCTTTTAATCTGTGCTCTTGTCATATTCTCATAATCAACTTCATCATCTTTTCCTCTTGTGAATAAATGGTCTTTTGCATCTTCAAAAGTATTTTGCTCTGTGCTTCCATTGTTGTAATTTGTATCATTACTATTCTTGCTTTTTTCTTCGTAACCTTCCTTTCCCATTAATAATTCATTTGGTGTAATTCCATATAGTTCACATAATGGTGCAATTTTATCAAAATCAGGTGTGCTTAAATTAGTCTCCCATTTTGAAATTGTTTGTCTTGATACATTTAGCTTTTCTGCTACGTCATCTTGAGTTAAATTTTTGTTTCTTCTTAGTTCGTATAATTTGTCTCCTATGTTCATTTAATTATCCTCCTTTTTTCTAATTAAAATTATACAATTTTTATTCGTTGCATTCTATCAATTTAAGTTGGAATTTGCGCAACCGAAATTAACATTCCAGTATTTCCAGCGCTTTTCAGATTTGTTTTTTATAAAATTTATTATGTGAAAGCTAATAATTTTACTATAAAAAATTGAAAATAAGCACTTAATTTTTATAGTGCCTACTTTCATTACATAAAATTAATACTGATTTTAACATAATTTCATTTAAAAAAAATGATTGTTTCACTTTATTTTTTTATCTTACATTCAAAACTTAAATCGTTTCACTCTATTTTATCCAACTCTCATCACTTGGATTATTTCTAAATTTTATTAGTCTTTCTTTGTCACTTTCTTTTATATATCCATTTTGAACTGCAACATCAACCATTATATCAAAATTTGATAAACTTATATTTTTTACATTTGCTTCTTCTAATGCTTTTTTACTTTTTTCCATATTATATGTAAATATACTTACTATTCCTAAAACTATAGCGCCTGCTTCTCTTAGTACATTTACAACATCTATTACACTTCCTCCTGTTGAAATTAAGTCTTCAACTACTACTACTTTTTGTCCTTCAATTAGTCTTCCTTCTATTTGATTTTTTCTTCCATGGTCTTTGCTACTTCCACGTACATATCCCATTGGTAAACCTAGAATATCAGCAGTAATAGCTGCATGTGCAATTCCAGCAGTACTTGTTCCCATTAAAACTTCTGCTCCTTGGAAATTTTCTTCTATTAAGCTCGCTAAACCTTCTTCAATATCATTTCTTACTATTGGTGCTGTTAGTGTTAATCTATTATCACAATATATTGGACTTTTTATTCCACTTGCCCATGTAAATGGGTCATCTGGTCTCAAAAATATTGCTTCTATTGATAATAAATCTTTTGCTATTTTTTCTTCTAAATTATTCATTTTATATTTTCCCTTCTTTATAATTTAAAATTGTTCTTATTAATTTTTTCGTATAACATCTATTACATGATTTTCATATTGTGGCATTATTTCCATCATAAAAATGTTATCCTACAAAATCTTCTACACATTTTTTGTAAGCGTTAATTGGGGCTTCTGCTTTTGTAATTGGCCTTCCTACTACAATATAATCTGATCCTAATTCTTTCGCCTTTTTAGGTGTCGTAATTCTAACTTGGTCACCTTTGTCATCTTCTTCAAATCTAATTCCTGGCGTTACTGTTATAAAATCATCCCCGCATCTCTTTTTTACTGTTTGTACTTCTAATGGTGAACATACAACACCATCTAATCCCGCTTCTTTTGCATTTTCAGCATATTTCATTACAACATTTTCTATTGGTTTTTCTATTAATAATTGATTTTGCATCTTCTCTTGACTTGTTGATGTTAATTGTGTTACAGCTATAAGAATTGGTCTTTCTCCATTTTCTTTAGTTAATCCTTTTAATCCAGCTTTCATCATTTCAATAGTACCTGCTGAATGTACATTTGTCATATCAACATTCAAATTTGACAATGATTTCATAGCTTTTTCAACTGTATTAGGTATATCATGTAGTTTTAAGTCCAAAAAAATTTTGTGACCTCTTCTTTTTATTTCTCTAACTATATCTGGTCCCTCACTATAAAAAAGCTCCATTCCAATTTTTAGGAATAACTTTTCATTTTCAAATTTATCTAAAAATCTAAAAGTCTCTTCTTTGTCTTTAAAATCGCATGCAATAATTACACCCTTTCCCATAAAATTATTACTCCTTTATTTCACTTTTTCATTTTATACTACTATATACTTTAATTGTTTTCTTTTATTTCTTTACTTACTGTTTTTCCTAATTTTATCGCATAATTCATTCCTCTATCTTCTGGGTAAATTTGAGGCATTGTGCATAAATATATATTTTCCTTCTCAAGCTTATGCTCCATTATGTTTTCTGAATAATTACATTCTATAATTGGTTGAGCATATTCTTCATCAAATATATAATACTCTTTTACATTTTTCTTTTTAAAATCTTTATTTATTTTTGTTAAATGCTTCATATATTCATTGAATAATTCTTCTTTAGAATATGAATATAATTTATTTTGCTTACTCATATAATTTGAAATATAAATTATATGTTTATTTTCGTAATTGTCTTCTTTTATAAAATTTGTGTGTTCTATTATTCCACCAAATGGTATATCATTATCTCCAATATTTAACCAATAATATGGTCCAAAACTTTTGTCTGTAACCATTACCATTGTTCTTGCAGCTGTATACTCTACTGATTGCATTTTTCCTTTTTCTTGCTTTGTTACATATTTTTTTAGTAGCTTGTATGATTGGTCATAATTTACTGTTGAAACTACTATATCAAAATCTTCATAATTTTTTTCTTTAGTTATTATTTTATATTTTTCTTTTTCTTTTTCAATTTTTTGTATTGTTGTTTCTAATTCTATTTTTACTTTTTTATCTATTAAATATTTGTATAGTGCATCTGTTAATACTTGATAACTTCCTTCAATATATCCTAAGTTTTCACCTTCCATACTGCTTGATGTGCTTCTAAGCTTAATCTTTCCCCACATCCATGCCATACTAATATCTTTCTTTTTATCTCCAAATTTTGATATTAATAAAGGCTCCCAAATTTTAGAATATATATCACGCCCTATTCTTTTTGTAAACCATTCTTCTGCTGTACATTTTTCTAATTTCTTATAATCATTAATTAGCTTTAAGTGTACAACATTAAATCCAAAGCGCATCTTCTCAATGAAGTTTAGCTCTTTGAATTGTAATAATGATATTGGAGTTCCCCAAGCATACATTTTTTTATTTACTAAATATCCCATTTTAGTTGCAGGCCAAATAAGTTTATCACTTAATTTTAAATCCTCAACTAGTTCAATTACTTCTTTATCACTTTTGAAAATATGTCTATAATATTTTTCTAATCTTGTATTTGCAACAGGAAATGTTGATACCATTCCTCCAACTTCTTTTTCTTTTTCAAATATAGCTATTTCATTTTCTTTAGCTAATTCTTTTGCTATACTCATTCCGCTATATCCAGCTCCAATTATTGCAATTTTCATTTTATTATTTCCCTTCATTCATTTTTATTGTTTCTTAAATGCAAAGAATTTACTTATAAAGAAATTTAATATAATAACAATTACTGATATTATTAACTTATTTATTAAATAAGCTGTGTTATCACTAAACATTCCATAAAAAGCATGCATTACATTGTTTAGTAAAAATACTCCTACTATTTCAACTACCATTGTAAAAGCTCTACCTAAAACAAACTTTCCAAATTCACTTAATTGTTCTTTTATAGTGTTAGCTTGTGAATTAAATACTAGTTTTCGATTTGTAAAGTATGCGAATAATATGGCAACAATTATTCCTATTGTACTTGCAATATTTCCTTCCACTTTACACAATGCTTTTAAAATATATGAAATTATTATATTTATTACTGTAGTTGCTATCCCGAATACTATATACAGTATTACTTCTTTAGTCAATACTTTTTTCATAATTTTTTTTATTTTGTCCATATTTTTTCCTTTCATTACTTCTTTGTTTTTAAATTTTTTATTACTAGTCCTAACATAAGTGGTGTACTTACTATAACTGGATATACATATCTTATTATTGAGCAATGGGCTAAATAGCAAGAACAATAAAATGTGAATAACACTATTGCTACTACTAAATTGTTTTTATTTTTCTTATAAATTGCAAATAACATAAATGCAAATGTTATATAGAAAAATATACATGGTTGAAATAATACATATAATACTGGTATTTTTTGATATTCATTTTTGCAAAATAATTTTGTGTATAGTTCTTTTAATTTTGGTAATTTACTATCATAATTAATTCTGTAGTTTTCTTTTGCTATTTTAAAGTCGTATAATTCAAATGCACCTGGACAATCATACATTTCTATTTCACTAAATGAAGTATCAGCCATATACCAATATCCTCTTGTTGTGTCTAAAATAGATTCTACATATGACATTGGGTATTTCATTCCTAATTTAATGCAAAAGTCTAAAAAATCTTTTTTATTATTTCTAATATTTTTTGGATTAATCATTCTTGAGGCTGAATCAACTATATTCTTTTGGTATTTATTTCCTAGCTCTTTATAGTCTTTAAAATAGTATGATATTTTTTCTTTTTCTTCTTGTGTCAATTCGTCTTCATTATCTCTAACAGTTCTTCCAACTAATTGTGAAAATGTGGATGTTCTTAAATTTCCCTCATCATTAGATGCTTTTATAATTGTTTCTTCATTTTTTATATCTGTTATTGGCTTATTGTTAAATATTTTGTACAAGCTATTATTTATTCCTTTATACATTATTATTATAGCTAAAAGTGCTACTCCAATTTTTATACATTTCTCTTTTTGTTTTAATAATATTAACACAATTAATGGTAGTGAAACTATTAATGTATATACTGAATTATTTCTTGAAAGTAACATTAAAATTCCAATTATCACAAGAAATATATAGTCTGGGATTTTGCATTTGTTATCTATCATTTTATATAATTGTATTATAAATACTAGCATTAATCCTGCAAATATTACGTCTTTTGTTGTTGTAATTGAAAATAATTGATTATACGGATACAGTGCGTAAAATAATATGCTTATATTTCTTAACCATTTTTTATTAGTGTTTTCTGATATAAATTTTACAGTATGTGCAAAAATAAATGCCATAAGTGCCATCTGAAATAAAGCAAATAAAAACATTCCTATCGTTGGCGAATTTATATTTAGTCCAAAGCTAAAAAATCCTGAATATAATAATGTTATAACTATTGGATGGTGTTGTATTAAATTTAATATAAGTAAATTTAATATTTGATATGGTCCATCATATCCAAAAATACAAGGATAAAATGCAAGCACTGTTGGTATCCAGCAGACAAATATTATTAGAAAATATATCCAAAAACTATGTTTTGAGTTTATATTTTTTTCTTCTTTTTTATCTTTCTTTTTTATCTCAAATAGTTTCAATATGCAATAGTGTAGTGCTATAAAAATTATACTCAAAAATATACACATGCATATATCTATACATAAGTTTTTTACACCATTATATATATGTCCTCTTTTTTCTAAATTCCTTCCTAATATAAATTGAATGCTTATGATTGTCCAAAATAAGGCTATGTATTTGAACTTTTTTTCACATAAAATATTTTTAATCTTTTTACTTATTTGAATTTCTTCTGTTTTCGTTTCTTTTATTTTCATTCTTATTTCCTCTTGATTTATTTATTGCACCTTATCTATTCCTTGTAATCCTTATTTAAAAGATTTATAAAATCCACAGCATCTTGTTTTGTTCCAACTATACTTCCATAATGTATAGAACAAACTAATTATCCATTAATCTCTCTTACAAATTGTACAATATCACTGTTAACCTCTTGAATTCTTTTATCGTGTATTAGTTCTTCATACGAAAACCATTTGTAAGCAACGTCATTCATTTCAAATTCATTATTTTCTAATTCTTCTAATAAATTTACTTTATAAAAATAGTGAATATATTCTTTTTCTTTTTTGTCTCTTTGAGAAAACTTTTTATGTTTTCTATAATCACAATATGTAACTTCTATGTTTTCTTTTTTTATTCCTAGAAAGTCAAATACTTTATTTACTATAGTATCACTATCTTTTCCATTTGGCAATTTACAATTTAAAAATAAGTAACTTTGCCATTCTTTATCAAAATATTGTAAATATTCATTTTTTTCATTTTGTA
>CAQYCU010000067.1:0-411 GCA_948919095.1 uncultured Clostridia bacterium
ATATTTCAAGTTTTGGATTTCCATTTTCAATAGTTCCTACCATATATGCTCTTAAGTTTTCCTTGTTGTAATCAGTATATGGCATAAATATTCCAAGTTTTGAACTCTTCCATAGTCCATAATATGCTTCTATTTTTTCTTCTTTTCCAGAAGCTATTGTTGTTGATTTTTCCCAAACATCATTTCCTCTGTATAAGATTTCAGGTTTTGTTGAATGATATTTTTCGACTAAATTTGATTGTATATCAAATAATGTTTTTGGGTATACAAAATGTTTTGATATATCTTCAGGTATCTTATCATTTTCCTTTGCAAATAATGTTGGATAAATACTATTGTATGCCATTACTATTGGGTCTTTTCTATCGGTTATATAAAATTTCATTGAACCATCATATGCATTAATTATTA
>CAQYCU010000067.1:421-7425 GCA_948919095.1 uncultured Clostridia bacterium
GAATTTCGTATATAGTTAATTTCTTCCATTCCGTTTACTGTCGTTTTTTGTGAGAATGGATAGTAATTAGATACTGTATATCCATCTAATACCCAGTATTGTCTACCTGAATCATCAATTACCATATATGGTTCTTCATAATATTTTAAATATGGCATTACTTTCTTAGCTCTGTCAATAATATTTCTGTTAGTAATTATTTTACTTTCATCTGTAAGTATTCCTGAGAATGCAATTTTAAAATCACCTTCTCTAATTCCTAGAATAAGTCTATCTATGAAATTTAATTTTAATCCCGAATTTCCACCATAATTGTAGCTTATCTCGTTATCTGAATCTTCATCTATGTAATCAATTTCTCTTTTTGCTGTATTTATCACAGCTGTGTTATTAGTCTCAAGTCCATAATAAATTCGTGGTTGCATTATTGGTATTTTTGCTCTTGATAATCCTTCAAATTCCTTTTGTATTGTTTTTAGATTTCCATAATCATCAACTTCGCCTGCTAATGTAACTATTGAACCGTAACCATGTGTATATTGATATGTTTTATTTGAATATGTTGTATTGTTATTTGATATCTCTCTTGGTGTTATATATACTAATGTATCTTTTCCATCTATGTTATATTTTTGAATTTGTGTTGTTCTATATGTATAATATCCTTTTGAAGTTCTCGATGTTTGTAAGTCTTGCAATACATTTTTTGAAGTTACTATATCTATATTATTTAATGTATTTTTATTACTTTCAATTTCATTTTTTGTTATAGTTCCTGAATAGTCTATTGTTTGCTCTTCAGCTGCTATTTTATATGCTTCTTTAGTAAATTTCATGTTGTTTTCAATATATTTTTCATCTGCTGTTAGTCTATTTGAGCCAATAAATATTATTTGATATACAGCCATAACTCCTGCAAGTATAATCAGATATGCTGGAACTACCATTATGTTTCCTAGTACTTTTCTTAGATTTTTTTCTTTGAGTGATTTATATGCTTTTAATATTGAATATGTTGTAATTATTGATAAAAGTCCATAGCCCCATAGTTTTACTGTTGCATCTGCGTTGCCGGCTCCATATAGCGCATATTGTTCTCCTCCGCCTAAGTCAATTCCCATAAATTTTTCGTTGCCAATATTAGCAACCATTGTAAACAATACCATTAGTCCTGCTAGTACTGCAATTAGTTTTACTCTTGAACCTATTATTTCTACAATATTGCATTTTGATAATGTTTCTCTTGATACTCCATCAAAACTTATATTTAAAATTATTATTGAATATACTAATCCATATATAAGTGTTGCTATAATTGCTACAATTAAATATAAAAGAATTATTTCTATAAGTGGTCTTGCAAATACTAAAAACGATATATCTAAGTTATATATTGGGTCTGTTATTCCAAACTTAGAATTGCTTACACACAAAAGTATTTTATTTAATAAAAGTTTTGAGCTTATTGCACTTCCTATTAAAGCAATTATAAATGATACTGATTTGTTAGGAAATTTAGGTATTTCTTTCTTTTCCTCATCAAAAAATATCTTTATCCCCTTTTTTATTGCTTTGTTGGTAAAAAAGAATAAACAAAATAAAAATATAAAATTTACTATAAGTGTTGTTGTTAAATATAATGTGTTTCTCCAAAATACATTTAAGTATTCCGTCCCTAATTCTCGCATTTCTAAGTAGTTTCCTCTAAAAATAACACCTGCAATAGCTACTACAATTAATACAATTGTTATTACAAGTTTTTTTCTATTGAATTTCTTCTTGTTTTTTCTAATCTCTTCTGTTATCTCAATATTTTTTTCCTGAGTTTGATTATTCTTTTCTTCTTTATTTTTTTTCATATAATCCACTCCTAGTCAAAAATTGCATTTACAAATTCCTCATCATTAAATATTTCCATATCATCTATTTGTTCACCAACACCAATAAATTTTACTGGTAATTTGTTTTCTTTTACAAGTCTTATAACTATTCCTCCTTTTGCTGTACCATCTAATTTTGTAATAATTAATCCAGTAAGACCTGTACATTCCTTAAATGAATTTACTTGTGAAATTGCATTCTGCCCTATTGAGCCATCTAATACCAGTATTGTTTCCTTAGATGAATTCGGCATTTCCCTATCAATTACCTTTTTCATTTTTTCAAGTTCATCCATTAAGTATTTTTTATTTTGAAGTCTACCTGCTGTATCACAAATTAATATATCAGCATTTTCTTCTTTTGCCTTTTTACATCCATCAAATATTACTGAAGATGGGTCTTGACCTTCATTACCTTTTACTATTTCGCACTCTGCTCTTTTAGCCCATTCTTCTAGTTGTTCTGTTGCAGCTGCTCTAAATGTGTCGCCTGCTGCTATAATTACTTTTTTTCCTTCTCTTTTAAACTTGCTTGCAATCTTTCCAATTGAAGTTGTTTTTCCTGCACCATTTACTCCAACCATTAGCATAACTGCTGGTGTGTTTTCTATATTTAAGTCAGCTTTACAGTCTTCGAATATTTTAGTAATTTCACTTTTTAATTCTTCTTTTACTAATTCCGCATCCTCTATTTTTTCTTTTTTTATTTTATCTTTTAAATTTCCTATTATCTCTTCTGCTGTTTCAACTCCCACGTCCGCCATAATCAGACTTTCTTCAAGTTCTTCCATAAGGTTTTCATCAACTTTAGTAAAACCTAAAGATATTCTTGTCTTTTCTAGTCCCTTTTTTAATTTGTCGAAAAATCCCATTCTTGCTACTCCTTCTACTTTTAGTTCATTATACGTGTTTTTCTCCACTATTATATATAATTATATGGAAAAATTCAATAGTAATCCTATATAAACTCTTCCCAAACAATATTTGCAACATTGAGCCCTTTATCTGTTAATTGTATTTTTTCATCTCCTGTTAATACAATCAATTCTCTGTAAAGCAATTTATATAGCTTTAGTCTGTATAGTTCAAGTGGGTTTTGATTAAATTTTTTCTCAAATTCTTTAATGCTAACACCGTCTAACTTTCTAAGTCCTAGTATTATGTATTCATTCATTTCAGTTTGCTTGTCTTGTTTTTCCTCAATTTTTACATTTTTATTAAATTCATTATTGTTTATATTTTCAATGTATTTTTCAATGTTACTTATATTACTATATCTAACTTTATTTTCATATGATGATGCTGCAATTCCAAATCCTAAATATTCTTTTTGTGTCCAGCAATCTACATTATGTTTTGATTCAAAACCTTTTTTTGCGAAATTAGATATCTCGTAATGAATATATCCATTTTCTTCAAGTTTTCGTTTAGTAAACCAGTACATATATCTGTCAAGTTCTTCATCTGCCGGCTTTAACTGTGCCTTTTCATACATTTCCATAAATATTGTTCCTGGTTCTAGTATTAACGAATATACTGATATATGTAGTAATTCTAATTCTATTAGTTTGTTAATTGTATCTTCTACATCATAAATTGTTTGATTTGGAAGCCCTATAATTATATCTGTATTTATATTTGTAAATCCTACTTTTCTAGCTAGGTTTATTGTTTCTAAATAATTTTCATATGTATGAATTCTTCCTATTGCTTTTAGTAATTCATTATTAGAACTTTGAAGTCCTATGCTTAATCTATTAATTCCAGATTCTTTATAAGCTTTTAGCTTTTCCTCATTTGCTGTATTAGGATTTACTTCAATTGTTATTTCTGCTTTTTTATCAACTTCATAATTATTTTTTATAGTTTTTATTATATCTACAATGTATTCTTCTGAAATAGATGAAGGTGTTCCTCCTCCTATATAAATTGTTTTTACATTATAATCTTTATTTGCTCTCTTTTTTATTTCTAATTTTAGAGCATGTATGTATTGTTCTATTTTTTCTTCTTTTTGAGCAAATGATACAAAATCACAGTAGTAACATTTGCTTTTACAAAATGGTATGTGTATATATATGCCTATTTCTTTCATTTTATTTGCCTTTCACTTATTTGGTATAATTTAACTTTTTTATTTTTTTCGTAACTCTTCTGCAAATTTTGATATGCTTTCCATTCTATGATTTACGCCTGATTTACTTAGTGGCTCTGTTAGTAGTTCTCCTAATTCTTTTAATGATGCATTTGGATTATTTATTCTAACTTGAGCTAGTTCCTGCTCCTTAGGTGATAATTTGTCAAATTGTTTTTTCGATTTTATAAATTTAATGTCTTCAATTTGTTTTACAGATGTTGTTATTATTTTATTCATGTTTGCTGTTTCATAGTTTACTATTCTGTTTACTTTATTTCTCATTTCCTTGTAAATTCTAGTATCTTCAAATTCTAGTACGCTTTTATTAGCTCCAATAAAAGCTAAAAAGTTTACTATATTTTCCCCATCATCTATATACACTAAATACTTATTTTCTCTTTTTATTATATTTGATATAATTTCATTGTTATCTAATAATTCTTTTATGTACTTAGCATTGTCATTTTTTTCAAAAATCATTTCTAAATGATATGTTTTTTTAGGTTCTGTAATTGAACCTGAGCCTAAGAATGCTCCTCTTACAATAGCTCTTTTTTCTTCAATATCAGTTATTTCCTCGTTTGGTAACTCAATCTTACCTTTTAACTTTATTTTGTACTTTTTACCTTTAATTGATATTGAGTAATTATCATGTCCCATATTACTTAAAAGTTTTGAAAATCTATTTATGTTATATTCGCTTTCAGTTGAAAACTCATTTGAGAAAATTGTTAATAAATATCCTTCTAGTTCTGCTTTTACTAATCTTTTATTTGATAAGTTCCTAAGTTGCCCTAACTCTTTTTTTACATTAGTAGAAAATTCATTCATTTTTAGCCATTCTCCTCCAAATTATAACTCTATCATTTTTGGTATAGTCTTTTATACATTCAGCATTTTCAAAAATATTAGTTACTTCTTCTTTTTGGTCATATCCAATTTCCATTAAAATGTATCCTTCGTTATTTAGATATTTTTCGACATTTTCCCTTATAATTCTGTAAAAGTCTAACCCATCTGCTCCGCCATCTAATGCAATTTTAGGTTCATTCTGAACTTCTTTGCTTAATGTAGAAATTATATCTGTTTTAATATATGGTGGATTTGATACTATTATGTCGAATTTTAAGTCTATATTTTCAAACATATCTGAATGTATAAAATTTATTAATTGATTACTTTGTAAAATATTTGTAGCATTTTTATTTGCAATATCTAGTGCTTCTTTACTTATATCGCTTGCATATATTTCAATACTATCTTCAAAATATTTCTTTAAAGATATTGCAATTGCACCACTTCCAGTACATAAATCAAGAATAGTTGCTTTTCCTTTTTCATAAATTTTTTCCTGTGCTTTTAATATTGTTTGTTCAACTAATACTTCTGTATCTGGTTGAGGAATTAGTACATTTTCATTAACATAAAAATCTTCTCCCATAAATTCTTGAACTTTAGTTATATATTGCAAGGGTGTTCCCATTTTTAACTTATCAACATACTTTATAAATTCCTTGAAGTTGCTCTCACTAAGTTCTTCCTCAATATTTATAATTATATATTTTTCTTCTTTTTCCAATATATAGCATAGTATTCTCCTTGCTGACATAAAGTCAATATCTGAACTATCTATTGCTTGTTTTATTGTCATTAATTTTCTACTCCATTTATTTAATTCTTAAAAATTTAAACATGTTTTTTCCCTCAAGTATTTTTGTAAAACTTCCATTGTAAATTGTATCTCCTGTTATAGTATCTTCAAACGGTATTTCTAAATATACATTTGCAATAAATTCTTGGTCATAATTATTGATTAATGTAATTCTGAATGAAACAGAAGTTGATATTTCACTTAATATAACACCTGATTTTCTAAGTAGTGTTCCATTAAATACCATATCTGAATTAATATCTGATATTATATGATTTTGCTTTATGTTATTTACATATTCTAAAGTTATTGGATGCGAACAATCTGTATGTGTTTCAGGTTTTGAATAATCTATTTCGCCATCATTTAATACTTTAAAATTTAACTTATCTGTTATCTTATCTTCATCTGATTTATCAAATATTTGAGTTTGAAGAGTTTCATCTCCATTAATTTCTTCATTTGTTAAATTCGCCTCAGTTGCTGTATATATGCTTTTTCCAAAATCCTCTACATTCTTATAATATAAATTTGGAAATCCTATTTCTGGTCCTGAAAACTTAACATTATCAATATACATTTCTTTTATAGTATTTTCATAATCAAAATACTCATCTTTTCTGTTATTTATGTATATTGCAATGTCTGTATATTGATATGGATTGATATTCCATACAGCTCTTTTTTCAGTATTTTCAATAGCACTAGCACTACTATAGAGTACAATTTTATCAATACTAAAAACTGTTTTTAAATTTAGTTTGTATATATTGCTTCTTTCATCATCAAACTTTTTATTCATTAATTTTATTGATAAAGTAAAGTGCAACATCAAAATCAGTATTATTAATAATACTGATGATATAAATATTTTCCTTTTAATCTTATATTTTTCATCCCCATTTACAATTACTGTAGTTTTGTTTCTCATTAATTTTTCCTTTTTTCTTTAAATTCTACCATAATTTTCTTATATTTTCAATAATTTATTTATTAAAATATATAGTATTTTTTATAAACTTACTATTTTGCTAAACTTTTAGTGTTTGTAAAATTTTAGTGAATTTTGTCTATGTAAATTTGTCAAAAATATTTTTTTATTTATTGATTTTTTTTTAAAATTATGATATGCTAATTATAATATAATAATTATTTATTCCTGCCCGGTACGTGAATATTGGTATTTTAGAACCAACAGAAGATTAAAGGGAATCCGTCTTTGAATGTGGCGTGTATGCTTATCACGAGTAAGAAACCCAGAAGCATTCAACAAGATACCCACCTGTGAGAACAGGCTCTTAAAATTCTCAATTGTACGACCTATGGTGGGACTTTT
>CAQYCU010000068.1 GCA_948919095.1 uncultured Clostridia bacterium
GTAAGTGTTTCTTTTAATTCCTTTGTATTATAAATTTGACCATTATATGTTATGCAATAGTTGTTTCCTTGATATTTGCATATCATTGGTTGTTTTCCACCTTCAGCATCTATTACAATTAGTCGTCTTTGTCCTAAGCATACATTATTTTGTATGTATGTTCCTTCTTCATCTGGTCCTCTTTTCTTTAATTTGTCATTCATGTTTGTAATTATTCTTTTTGCTTCTTCTAAGCCTACATTTAAATTATAATTTGTAAATCCTACAATTCCACACATAAAAACCTCCTGCATTATTATATGCAAAAGGTTTGTTATTTTCTCCATTTTTATATTTTTTATTTCTGACTTTAATTTTTTTATGTTATGTATTTTCTTCTCTTGCACATACTATTATTCTTGAACGTCCATCATCTGTGCAGGATTGCAATGTTATTTCTCTTGAGCCAGCTGTATCTCTTGTGGCATATTCAAAGTCTGTTGAAGTTGTATAATATTTATTAAATACAATATATTTTATCCTAACCCCCATTACATCAGTAATAAATATCTCATCTCCATTTTTTATGTTATCATTTTTTGAAAATAGTGCACCATTTCTGTAATTATGCCCTGTTATTACTGTATTCCCTATCTGATTTAATCCTACTCCATACAATATCCCAACCGCAACCTTCATTGAGCTGTCAGTTGCAACTGTAAGAATTGGTAGATTTACTTTTATTGATGGGATTTCTATTTTTCCAGCTACGTCATATCCCTTGTATTTTAAATCAATTGCATTTGATGGTCTTGGTGTAGGTGTCGCCATTGGTCTTCTAGTTGTTGTAGGTCCTGGGGTTCCTGTTGGTTCTTCAATAACTTCATTTATTATTGGCGTAGGTATAGTCGTTGGTTCTATTACTGTATTTAGTTCTGATATTTGCTTATCAAATTCTTCTAATACTTCATTTGCTCCAACATTTAAATAATATCTTTGAAATATGTCATACCCCCAATATCCAGCAACTCCTACTATTGCTATCATTAAAATTATTAAGATTACTGTCAAAATTTTATCAAATTTGTGATTTACCATTTTACTTTCCTATTCTTATCCTTTTTGTTCGTTTAAAAAATTTTGCACATTACTTCTATTATATAGTCGATTGCTTTTGTTATTAGCTTTGTGCTTTAAATTTTATAATTTTTATTATATCCAACTATTTACTTTCGCATAAATAATTAAAGCAATTTGACAAATTAGAATTAGTGGAAAACCTATTTTGAAATACCATTTTTTAGTTTTGTGTTTGAAAGTATACATTCCAAGTATTCCTCCAATGCTTCCTCCAAATAAACAAAATCCAAATAGTGCTTTTTCGCTTACTCTCCACTCACCTGTTTTTGCTTCGTGCTTATCATACCACATTATTAAAAAAGTTACAATATTTATGACTAATAAATATAGAAAAATATTTTTAAATGTGAATATTGCTTGTATTAATTCTTGTTCCATTTTCTTCCTCCTCTGTTCTAATTTTTTTCCAATAATACTTCTAGTATTGAAAATAATATAAATAATACTAAGTTTACTAATACTATTGTTGCTCCTGTGCTTACATTATACACATAAGATAAATAAATTCCAAGTATAAATGCAATAATACTTATAATTCCTGAGCTAATTATTACTTTTTTATATGATTTAAACAGTCTCATTGAAGTTAATGCTGGAAATATTATAATACTACTTATTAACATAACTCCCATCATTCTCATGCCTATAACAATTATTAAAGCTGTTAATATTGCTATTATATTTGTATATCTATTAGTTTTCAATCCACTTGCTTTTGCAAATTCCTCATCAAATGTTACTGCAAAAAGTTTTCTATAATAAATTATAAATAATATTCCAATAATAACACTTACAATTATACTTAAAATTACGTCTGATTTATTCATTGCCAGAATACTACCAAACATAAAGTTACATACATCTGTATTTAGTCCAGTAGTTAGTGAAGTTGCGACTACTCCTATTGCTAGTGCTGAACTTGATATTAATGCTATCCAACTATCACTTTTTATTTTACTGCTGTTTCCTATCTTTAACAGTAATATTGCACATATTGTAACTCCGTGGAATTGCTATATATAATGGTGTTGTTACACCAAATGCTGCTGATATTGTCATTATCCCAAATCCTACATGTGATAGTCCGGTCTCCTATCATACTATATCTTTTTAATACTAAATTTACTCCTAAAAGCGCTGCACATACACTTATTAATATTCCTACTAATACTGCTCTTTGGATAAATACATGTGACATCATCTCTGTTATTACTTCTATCATAATATCTCCTTTAGTTTTTTAGTTCATATTCTTGTGTCGTTCCATTGAAAGTAATTTCTCCATTGCTTAATTCTACTACATTATCTGCATATTTTAGAGCTCTTTCAATGTCATGTGATACCATTAATATTGTAAGTTCTTCGCTCTTTTTTAAGCTATCTAATAACATATATATTTGATTTGCTATACTTGGGTCTAGTCCATTTGTTGGCTCATCTAAAACTATTAAATCCTTTGTTGTGCATAAACTTCTTGCAATTAGTACACGTTGTTGTTGTCCTCCTGATAAATCTGCAAAGCTCTTTTTCCTTATATCGTATATTCCAAGCTTTTTCATTACTTCATTTGCATTTTCTTTATCTTCTTTTCTATAGAAAATGCTTTTTAAATTATTAGCAATTGTTCCTGAAAATACTACTTCTTCTATTGTTGCAGGAAAGTGAGCTTGTATCTCACTTTTTTGTGGTAGATATCCCATTTTACATTGCCTAATTATTTCTCCAGTATAATCTTTATTCAGTCCTAATATACATTTAATTAGAGTGCTTTTTCCTGAACCATTTTCTCCAACTATACAAGTAAATTTTCCTTTCTTAACATTAAAACTTATATTTTTTAATGTATTTGCTTTTGTTGGATAACTAAAATTTAAATTCTTTATTTCTACTAAATTCATGTTACTTCTCCTATTTTTACATTAAAGTTTAGCAATTCAAAATATAATTACCTTTCTATTTATAGTAATGCTTTTTTTAGTACGTCTATATTTCTTGTCATCAAGCTTACCCATGTTTCTCCATTTCTAAAGTCATTTAAGCTTATATTGTGAAGAGTTTGTATTTGCATGGCTTCTGCTTTTGTTCCCTCTGATATTGTTTTTGCAACCGTTCCATCATTTAATTCTATATATAGAATTACTGGAATACTTTCTTCTTTTAATTTGTTTTCTAGATATGCTATTGTACTTGCTGAAGGTTCTATGTCAGTGCTACATGCTGAAAACGCTGAGCTTACTTTTAATCCATAATATTTTATAAAATACTGCATGGGCATTCTGTCGGCAAATACTAATCTATCACGTAATCTATTATCAACTATTTGTTGTATTTGCTTGTCCACTTCTTGTATTTTTGCAATATAGTTTTGAGAATTATTTTTATATTTTTCAGAATTTTCACTGTCTATTTTTTTCATTGCTTCTTCTAATGCTTCCATCATTTTTATTGCATTGTATGGTGATGTCCAAATGTGTTCATCAAATGCTCCTTCTTCATGTTCTTCACTATGTGTATGTTCTTCTTCTTCTCCATCAATTTTTTCTTCTTCTAATTTTTCAACAAAATCTGATATACATATAGTTTTTATTTTTTCTGTACTTACTGCTCCTAAAACTTTATCTGTCCATTGTTCCATTTCTCCACCAACATATACAAATAAATCAGAGTTTTGTATTGTTATTAAGTCTTTTGCTGTAGGCTCAAAACTGTGAGCATCTTTCCCGTGGTCCTACTAAAAATGTTAAATTTATATCTTCATTGTTACCTATTATTGCTCTTAAAAAATCGTAACTTGCAAAGTTACTTGATACTATGTTTATTTTGTTTGATGATACATATCTATAATTTTTTCCATTGATTATAATGTATAAAGACCCTATTATTATTAATATTGCTATAATACTTAAAATTATTTTTTTTGAACTCATTTTGATACCTCACATTTTTCGCATAATCCATAAATTATTGTATTATGGTCTAATTTGAACTTATGCTCTTTTTGTATATGTTCATTTACTTCTTCAAAATCCTCACAGTCTAAATGAATTGTTTTGCCACATTTTTTACATTTTAAATGGAAATGATTTAAGCACTCATTTGATATGTATTGGTAGTATTTTGTGTGTTCTCTTATTTCTGTTCTTAGGTTTTCATTTTCCTCTAATGTTTTTAAGTATCTATATATTGTTGTCTCTCCAACTTTTTGATTGTTGTTTTTCATATATTCTAGTATTTCTTCTACATTTACAAATTTGTTTTGGTTTGATTTTAGATATTCTTCTATTAATTTTCGTTGTTCTGTATTATAGTTCATTTTTCTTCCTCTTTTCAAATTGAAAATCATTTTCAATTTTACTACTTTTTGTAGGTTTTGTCAAGTTATGCCATAAAAAATAATAATGTAAAAAACAATGCCCTTTTATTGAGCATTGTTTTTATATCTTCTTCTCTTTTATTTATTATTGTTTTATAATATTATTTTTATTTCTTTGACTTTTTTAGCCAGTTCTTTCCATCAACAATTCTTGTAACTAACATTGATGATGCTGTATCACCTACAACGTTAAGCATTGTTGCTGGTGCATCAATAATTGATGCAATTATTGTAAGTATTGGAAGTGCTGCAACTGGATAACCTAACATTGTTATAATTAACATTTCTGATATAGTTCCACCACCTATAGGAACTCCTGTTATAAGTAACGTTGCAAGTAATGCTATACCAATTATTTTTAGTGCAAATCCGCCACTTAATGGTGTTCCGAATAAACATACTAAGAACATTATTTTAAACATTGATCCTATTATTGAACCATCTTTATGGAAACTTGTTCCTAGTGGAATTGTTGTTTCAGCAATATCGTCTGAAACTCCTATTTTTTTAGCACATTCTATATTTACTGGTATTGATGCTGCACTTGAGCAAGTTGCAAGTGATGTAAATGTTGCTGGTAATACATTTTTCCAGTAACGTACAACTCCTTCTTTTCCACCTGCAAGAAATGCATATAATGTATACATTATAAAGAAAAATGCTATTGAAACTACTGTGTATATAGCAAATGTTTTTACATAACCTACAGCTATTGATGCTCCTAAGTTTCCTATAAGGGCTGCAAAATAGCATCCTAGTCCTATTGGGGCATAGTACATAATAACTTTAATTAAGTTATTTACTATAGCATTTGCAGATTCTAAAAATTTAACTACAGGTTCTGCTTTTTCTTTTGACATATTTATTGCTATTCCAAACAATACTGAGAATATTAGTAATGCAATTAAATTGTCACGAGATAATAATTTTGCAAAGTCATTTACAGTAATTAAGTTTACTGTACTTTGCATTATTGATACATCTTCTGTTTCTTCTTCTGTTTCTTCCTCTTGAAATACTTCTACTATTTTTTCAGTATCTTCAGGATTTACTAATTTTATAAAATATGTACTAAGAAATCCAACTAATACTGATATTATTGAAGTGATTATAAATACTAAGAATATTGTCCCTACTATCTTTCCAAGACGTTTTGGTTCTTTCATTTTTGCAACAGCTGTTGTTATACTTAAAAATACTAATGGAACAATTACTACGAGTAAAAGATTTAAGAAGATATCGCCTAATGGCGCAAGTACGCTTGCCTTTTCTTTGAAAATCAGTCCTATGACTGCACCAACAATAATTGCGGCAAATAAAATTATTGTTGATTTGTAATTTGATAAAAATTTTTTCATAATACTACCTCTTTTTTAATTTAGGTAACTAAATTATAATTATAATTTAGAATTCGTTTTGTATTATAGCACAGTTTTATTTTTATTTCAACTGTCTTCTATTATATTTTATTTTTCAACCTTTTGTGACTACTTTTATGATTAAAATCTTATAAAGTTTTTTTGTGTCAAATTATAAAACAAATTATGAAAATAGTGTTGAATTATTTTATTCAGTTATGATATAATTTTATAAAATTATACTAATGATGAAAGACAGTTATAATTTTTAAAATTATACTAGAGGTTGTATTAATGGAGTATGTTAAAAAACTAGTTGGTAATAAATTATTCTTATCTCCTAAGATAGTATCTAATGAAGAAATTGAACTATTTACTATGTGGTTAAATGATTTTCAAGTTACTGATTACATAGGTAGATCTTCTCAAATTGTTACATATAATGGTGAGAAAGAATATCTAGAAAATGATGATAAGAATCCTAACAATATTAATTTTAATATTATTGAGTTAAATAAAAATAAGTTAATTAAACCTCGTCTTCTTGGTTCTATTAGTTTAAAAGATATTAATTGGATCAATCGAAGTGCTGAACTTGGTATTTTTATAGGTGATAAAGAATTTCGTGGAAAAGGTTATGGAACTGAAGCTATTCAGTTATTACTAGATTACGGTTTTCGATATCTTAATTTAAATAGTGTTACATTAGCTCTTTTAGGTGTTAATGAACGAGCTTATAATTGTTATTTGAAATGTGGATTTAAATATTCTGGTCGTGATAGAAATGCTATATTTTTAAATGGCTGTTACTATGATAAAATACATATGGATATTCTTGCTAGTGAATTTAAAGGTGAGTTTATTAGAAATAAAAATGTAAAATAAAACTTATTCCCTAATTTACAGTTTTGAAATAATAAAAATAAAGAGTAGATTATTCCTACTCCTTATTTTTATTTTCTTTACTTGTTTGTTATTTAAAAAATCTGTTTTTATCTTTATAATTTAATAAATTTATTTTAAGTATTTTTGCTTTTCATCTTCCCATGAAAGTGGTTCATACACTGTTCCTAAAAACCATACTTCTCCATTTGTTTTGTCTGTAATTACATATAAAAATGGTTTATCAAATTTTATTTCTATTGGTTTATTTTCTTCTAGTGAATAATATCCATCCATCATTTGAATTACTGTAACAGCTGCTGCTTTAACACCTTCTTCTGTAAATTCAATTTCAGCTTTATGGATAGCATTATCTATGCCTAAACCCGTTGGATTGTTTGTCATATTAGTAAACTCTGCATTACCAAATGCATCTGTTATTCCTAAATTTATTAGGTCTTGTACAAGATTTAGTTCATAGTCAAACTTGGATCTATGTCAAGTTTTTGGACACTTTTTTTGAGAATTTTTTTATATTTTTG
>CAQYCU010000069.1 GCA_948919095.1 uncultured Clostridia bacterium
ATGAAGTTGGAAAACCAGTTATAGTTGCAACTCAAATGTTAGAATCAATGACAAGCAGCCCAAGACCTACAAGAGCTGAGGTATCAGATGTAGCCAATGCAGTATATGATATGTCAGGAGCAATAATGCTTTCAGGAGAATGTGCTCTTGGAAAATATCCAGTAGAATGTGTTACAGATATGGTAAAAATATCAAAATGTGTTGAAGCTGATTTAAATTACTGGAAAAGATTTAATAGTAGAGAAGTATTAAAGAAAAATGATATAAAAGAAAACAAAGCTTATATAGCTTGCATGACAGCTAAAGATATAGATGCAGATGCTATTGTAGCATATACACATAGTGGAAATACTGTTAATATGATATCTGGATTAAGACCAGCATGCCCAATAATTGCTATAACAGATAATCAAAAAACATATCACAAATTATCATTAACACAAAATGTTACACCAATTTATGTTGAAGCAAAATCAACAATAAATGAAACAAGAGCACAAGGAATAATTGAATTAGAAAAAGAAGGAATACTTGAAAAAGGCGATGTAGTTGTTTTTGCTGGTGGAGACCCAATATTACCAGAAGAAAAAGAAAGCATTACTTTTGGTGGAATAATGAGAATATAATTAAATATGCAATAATGGATAGCTGAATTTTTAACTAAATTCAGCTAATCTTTATAAATAAAATTTAATTCTAAGGAAAAGGTGGGAAATATTATGGCAGAAGAGAAAAAATCATCAAATTCACAAAATATAAAGAAAAAAGAAACTGAAAAGAAGGTTGAAGTTAAAGCAACAAAAGTAGAAACAAAACCTGTAACACCAAGATATGTAAGCTCAAAGGAAGCTAAAAATCCTAAAAGAGGAAAATCAGGAATAACATTATTAATTATTGTAATAATAGTTGTAAGTTTGTTTTTTATAAATGTATTTAGAAAATATGCAATATTAGTTGATTTAAGTAAAAAAGCAAATACTTATATATCAAGTCAAAGCTATCATGAAGTAGCTATATATGAAAGAGACTTTAAGTCAGATGGATTTACAAAAATAGAAACCTACAGAAAAGGTAATACAGCTAAAAGCATAATGAGTTCACCAGTAAAAGGTACAATAACACAACTAAACTCAACAACAGCAGGCTCAAAAATGTTTATAGATGGGAAAGACGGAAAAATACTTACATATGATAATAACAATAAAGAATTGTGGTTGGCTATACAACCATTAGATATGATAGGAGAAGCAAAATTTTTAAATAGTCTATATACTGGAGTACGTTCTAAAAAGATAGATGGTGTAGATTGTTATGTGCTTGATAACAAAATGTTTTCTAATGCTCTATTCACAGGAGAACCATGTTCATATATCATATATATTGAAAAAGCTACAGGTCTTGTAAAACAATTAGAGCAAAAGCAAGAGGTAAAAGGAGTAATACAAAATCTAAGAATAAAATATTCATACCAATTTGATAACATAAGGGATGAAGATTTAATGGCTCCTAGTGATATTGGACAATACATAATTCAAAACTAAATTAAATAATTTAGGAAACAAATAACAAAAGAGCAGGAGAATAATTATGAACAATGAAGAAAATATATCAAATGTATTAAATCAGCTAACCTCTAATATTGAGAATGTACCAAATCCTAATATAAGTGAGGCATTTATAAACAAAGATGACAAAGAAAAAGAAGAACCAATAATAGAGGAAAAAAAAGTAACAGCTCAAGAGTTAGGAAAAATAGTACAAGAAAATAATAAAGAAAAAAATACTATTGAGTATCCAGGAAAATTAGGAGATACAAAGCTTGAGAAAATATATATTGGTCTAATCTTAAATGAAATAAAGGCAATTAGTGTATTTAACTTTGCATTCGAAGACTGTTACTTTTCAGATGAGATGATGCTTGAAATATATAAAAAGATATTATTTACAGATGGAGAAAGATATGCACCAACTCAAATAAAAGAGAAATTTAATTTTTCAAGAGAAACACAAGAATTATATGAAACAAAAAAAGAAGTTCAATTAGAATTTGCCAATTCTAAACTTAGATTAGAAGATGTATACAGAGAATTAAGGAAAATATTTATATTAAGAAAAAATTATTTACATTATCCTGTAACAGAACTTCAAAACAAGATAGTTGATATAATGAATTATGAATTATATAATAATATGACACCAGAAGATGTTGAAGATGCAGCAAATCAAGTTGTAATTACACAAAAGTTTAAAAGAGCAGTGTTGAACAATAATTTAACAGACTTTTTAGTCGAAGGAGATAATACTTTAAAAAATGGTTTGAGTTTACCATTTCCTATATTAACAGAGGCGTATAAGGGAATTAGACTAGGCGAAACTGCGTCATTTGCAATGCCATCAAACTATGGTAAAAGTAGGTTTGTAATAAATCTGGCAGCACATATTGCCTTGGTTCATCAAAAGAAAGTATTAATAATTTCTAACGAGATGTCTGAAGAAAAGATGAAATTATGTTTAATAACAACTATCGTAAATAGTCCAATAATTCAGCAGCTTCATGGAAAAAAGGTACATGTATCAGAAAATCAGCTGTTATCATTTAAATATAGAAAAGACCCAGATAAAAACGTTGAAACAGATGAAGATGGATTTATACTTAGAAGAGAAAATGAAAGTCAAGCAGAATTTATAAATAGAGTTAGGGAAAATTCAACAGAATTTAATAATGTAGTAAAAATAACAAATTGGTATAACAGTTCACTATATAATTCAATTCATTTTATTGATATAACAGATCACACAAATGAAGAACTTAAGAAAGTTATAATGAATTACTATTACAAAGAAAAAGTACATTATGTATTTTATGATACAATGAAAACTGACATTGATAACATAGGGAATGGTGAAGAACTTAAAAAGACAGCAACAATTCTATCAAATCTAGCACAAAACTATGGCATGTATATAGGTTCAACTTTACAATTACGTGAAACTGAAACGAATCCAGTAAATTTAAGTGTTGCTGATATGGCAGTTAGTAGAACAGTAAAAGAAGTTCTTGATAATTTGTCACTATTTAAGCAAATTCATAATGAAGACTTAGATAGATATGAAGTATCAAAAGAGGATACATTTGATAAAACATATCCACTTCAAAGGTATAATGACCCAGATGTAAGATATTATTCATGTGTTATTGATAAAAACAGAGCAGGTCCAAAACCAGTATTATTATTTAAAGTTAATTTAGCATATAATAGTTGGGAAGAACTTGGATACTTACGATTAAAGTCAACAAGATAAAAGTAAAAGGAGAGTTTTTACATAGTAAAAGCTTTCTTTTTATATTTATAGCAAATCCCCCGAATGCAATTACATTCGGGGGATGCCAGTTTAATTGGTATAAGTAAAATTGTACGAATTATCCAAAAAATGAATATTGTCCTTAGGATTAATGAGTAAATATTTTGTTTTAGTTGAGGTGTTAAATGTTACATCAACCAAAAGCCATTTTCCATCAACACAAGCCATATTCCAAGCATGTGGCATAAATTCGTTAGTGTTTTTGTCATAGGCTTTTCCAGTCACATATATAACATTTAGCCCAGCTAAATCAGCAAGATATTTAAATGCATATGAATAACCAGAGCAAATTGCTGTACCTTTCATAAGTGGACCATATATATTGTCTCTATCAGGTAAAGAAATAGTTTCATCATAAGAGACTTTATCAATAATCCACTTATTAATTTGTTCTATTTTTTCAGAGTCTGTGCCAGTTAAGGTTTTCACAAAGTCTTTTGCGGTGTTATGCAGTGCAGTAAGTTCCTCCTCAATATTGCTTGCATTCAGACTTGAAGTAGCTTCTGAAGGAGTTTTAGGCGTAAGCTTCATATACACATAATCTTTACTGTCAGCAATATAGTATGTGCGATTATAATTTTCAAACCACACAACTGCTTCAGGATTGTCGTAGGTATATGCTCTAATCACTCGCTTCACGAAGTAGTAGTATTCAAGGTAGCCTTTTTTGTTTTTAGCATCATAAGAGCAAAGAGTTAAAGTGATATCTTCACCCTTGAGAAATTTGCTGGTAGAGTTGATTAAATCATCATATAACCGTTTTTCTGTATCATTTAATTGATTATAGTAGTAGAGATTGCCAATAAGTATCGAAGGAGTAAAATCTTGTGTTTCGCAGGTGTTTTCAGTAGAGTTGGTTACAACAGAGACACTGGTAGTAACTTCATAAGCATTGTAAGTTGGAACTGAAGAAGATACCAATACTACTGCAAGAAGTATCTGCGTAAAAGCTTTGGCAAACATTTATAATTACCTTCCTTTCAGTATTCATTTATTACTGGTTTTATACTTTTTTGTTTAGTAATAATACCACTAAAAGGACAATATTTCAATATAAAAATCTAAAATAATTTATAATATTCCAAAAATATAGCAAACTTAATAATGTAACAAAATAAGCACAGTAGTCATAATATGTAGTATAAATCAAAAAGGAGGATATGATGTACAGAAACAGAGGTAATTGTGGTTGTAATAAACCAATAATACAAAATAATACTACACCACAAAGTAATAATCCACAAGAAAAGTGTCAATGTGGTTTTAAAGACCAGATGGTATTTCCAACAAATTTTATGTATGGTCAAAGTTATGTGCCAATCCAACAAATGAATGAAACATTCAAACCAGAATGTGCACTAAAAATGGGAACTTTATTTCCAGAGTTAGTAAGTCCTTATGAACCTTGTCAAAACATGGAGGAAGCAGAATATTTAAGAAGAATGACACAAAATGAAGGAAGATGCCCTAATCAGGCAAATCAATAAAAGGAGGGTATAATGTATTACAACTGTGTAACAAGCAATGATGACTGTGATTTATCACAAGATGAATTGATGAAAAAGCTTCAGTCTTTAGCTTTTGCAATTAATGATTTAGCACTATATTTAGATACGCATCCAACTGATGAAAAAGCTATAAAACTTCATACTGATTATGCTAATCAATATAGAACTGCATATGATAGATATGAAAGAATGTATGGACCATTATCAATATTCTGTCCTTGTAATTCTTGGAGATGGATTGAAGGACCATGGCCTGCGTTCATTTTAGGATACTACTACTTATCTACAAATTAATATATTGGAAATGTGAGAATGGACAAGCTTTATATAAAATCTACGCAGAAAATTATATAATAACATTGTTAAAACATTGATTTTATGATATAAAGATAATAAATAACAAAACTAGAAAGTATTTGGAGGTGAAAAAGTGGAAAACGATATCATTAAAAAGGAATTTATAATGTATACAGATGAAAATAATGATGTAAAAGTTGAAGTAATGCTAATTAATGATGACTTATGGCTAACACAAGAATTAATAGCAAACTTATTCAAGAAGGATAGAACAGTAATTACAAGACATATAAAAAATATATTTGACGAAGGAGAATTAGAAGAAGAAAGCAATGTGCAAAAATTGCACATTCCAAATTCTGACAAACTTGTAAAAGTATATAACCTAAATGTTATTATAGCAGTTGGATATAGAGTAAATTCTAAAAGAGCTACACAATTTAGAATATGGGCTACCAAAGTTTTAAAAGAATATATGACAAAAGGTTTTGTACTAGACGATGACCGTTTAAAAAATGTGGAAAATGTTTTTGGAAAAGACTATTTTAAAGAACTTTTAGAGCGTATTCGTTCAATTAGAGCAAGTGAAAGAAGAATATGGCAACAAATTACAGATATTTTTGCTGAATGTAGTATAGATTACGATAAAAACTCTAATGAAGCACATAACTTTTATGCAATGGTTCAAAATAAATTTCATTATGCTATAACTGGTAGTACTGCAGCCGAAATAATTTATAATAAAGCAGATGCAAAAAAAGAAAATATGGGATTAACAACTTGGAAACACTCACCAAAAGGAAGAATACTAAAATCAGATGTAATGATTGCTAAGAATTATCTAAGTGAAACACAAATAAAAAGATTAGAAAGAGCTGTGTCAGGATATTTTGATTATATAGAAGATTTAGTAGAACGAGAAAATACTTTTACTATGCAGGAGTTTGCTACAAGTATAAATGAATTTTTAGAATTTAGAAAATATAATGTTTTAAAGGATAATGGAAAAATTTCTAGAATTCAAGCTGAAGAAAAAGCAGAGAGTGAATATATAAAGTTTAACAAAACTCAAAAAATCAATTCGGATTTTGATAAACTATTATTAGAAAGCAAAAAAATTGATTCTAAATAGTTAAATAATAGGAGTGTAATGTAATGAATTATGAATTTGCAAAATATCCTGATGGTACATTAGGTGTATTTTCTAATATTAGAAAAAAAGAAAATGGAGAGAAATATATTCATATTACATTTAAAAGAGTGAAAAAATATGAATTTGATATTTATGTTATTGAACTTCCAAGTTATAAGATAATTTTAGAAAGTGGAAATTATTCAAAAGAAGAAAAGAAAACATTTTTACAAATTGTTCAAAATGGTGCAGCATTCTTTTTTAAATATGCACGTTTAGGTGGATTAGGAATTAAATAATATTATATAGTAATTATGAATTAAAGAAAACCAAGAATAAAGTTTTAATAATGCAAAAAACACCATTGCCTTAGTTAGCAATGACGTTTTTAGAATCTCATACTACATCTTGGTAGTTGAGTCATAATTATAATACTATATAATAATTACAGTTGTCAATAATTCAAGCAATTAATATATTGCTTGAATTATTTATAGAGAAATGAGGAACTTTATGGATAATGAAAAATATATAGGGTATTATGCAATACTAAATTCTAAAATATTATTCAATGAAGGACTAAAAGCAAATGAAAAACTACTATATGCTACAATAACATTATTGGCAAATAAAGAAGGATATTGTTTTGCAACTAATACTTATTTAGCAAATTTATTTAAAGTACAAGCACATACAATATCAAGTTGGATTTCTCATCTTTCTAAGCTAGAGTTTGTAAAAGTTAAAATAATAAAAAATGAGAAAAGGGAAATTATCCAAAGAAGAATTTATATAAATGATGTACCCTATACTGAAAAAAATACATACCCCTATGGCATAAAAAATACAGAGGGTATGTATCAAAAAGTACAATATAATAATATAAATAATAAGATAGATAGATTATTTAATTATATTGGTGTTAGAATAGATATATGGACACATTTTATGAGAGAGTGTATAATAAATT
>CAQYCU010000070.1 GCA_948919095.1 uncultured Clostridia bacterium
ACTGGTGGACCTCCATTCATACTAAATTTTAGTCCAATATTTTTGGTTCACCTCAACTCAAATAAGTTTTATCAAATTAATTGCAAAGGGGGTATTTTATTATTAAGCCAAAAGAGGCTATCTATTTTAGGAGATATATTGCAAATGAGTTATGCAATAATTAGAAATGCTAATTATAAGAAAGCTAATTTAGCAGGTTTATATAAACACAACGAAAGAAAAAATATTAATTATTCTAATAAGGATATTGTAAAAGAAAAATCAAGATATAATTATTCAATAAAAAAGTGCAATACTACTTATGCCAATGCACTTAAAATATTACAAGAAAAAAATAACTTACAAGGCCGTATTATTAAAACAACTAATGTTGTATGCGAATTTATTATAACGTCAAGTAAGGAATTTTTTGAGAAAATTGGAGAAGAAGAAACAAAAAGATATTTTCAAACTGTTTATAATTTTGTAGTACAATATCAAAATTTGGGTGAGCAATACATTTTATCAGCAACAGTGCATATGGATGAAAATACACCACATTTACATTTAGTTTTTATTCCAGTTGTTCACAAATTGGATAAAAAAAGTGGAAAACAAATTGATAAAATTGCTTGTAGTGAATATTGGAAAGGAAAAGACAGCTACAGAAAATTGCAAGACGCTTTTTATAAGTATATAACTGAGAATGGGTTTAAGCTAGAACGTGGACAGCAACGAGACGTTGATCATTTAAGTACAGAAAAATTAAAACAAGTTACCGATTATGACAACATAAAATATGAAATTACACACGAAGGGATACAACCTTTAGAAACTAAAAACAGAACTTTAATTGTTCAACAAAATAAAGAATTAATACAATACACAAATAAATTAAAATTACAATTAAGTAAATCAATTAATGTTGTTCAAAGAGTAGAAGAACTACAAATAGAAAATAATGTTTTAAAACAAGAAAATGAAACATTAAAAAGAAAAAATCATACTTTATTAAAATATATAAATAAGGCTATTGATTTAGTATATTTATGGTTCAACTTTCCTAAGGATAGTTTTCAGTATATTCTAAACCATTTAGTTAATGACAAAGATAATAAGGAAAAATAAAAAAATGGCTAATTACTTTATTATAAGTAGTTAGTCATTTTTTAGTACATTAGCTTAAATATCTCAATAAGACTAGCAAGTTATTTATTACTCTGTTATTATGTATTTTATATCCTTGGCAAGTACAATCATAAACCACTTATCTTTATCTTCAATAACAGCTTTGTCAACCTCAAATGTTGCATTTAAAATTTTTTGTTTTTCACTATAATTAAAAATATAATCTCCTTTTATATTGTCAGACCATTCAATATTTTGATATGGGCTTTTACTCTCATCTTTTTGCCATAACAGATAATTGGGGGAGTATGTTGTTTCTTCTTTCCCCATATATTTCACATTTACAGTTATTACTATATTAATTTTATTTGCATTATAATTTTGCTTATACTGTATATTGGTCAATGTTAATTCCCAATCTCCAACTATTCCTGGTTTTCCTATTTCAAGTTTAGTTTTCTTCTTATAATCAAGCATTGAACTTGTTGATATAACTTTATAAGTTCCAACAAATATAATAATAATCAAAATAAATGTAAATACTATTTTTAACTTTGTTTTCATTTTTCCTCCTTTTTATGAAAATAAAATAATTCACTATAGTACCACGGTGTAACTATTAAAATAAAAAATTTTTTGTTATTCTCTTTACAAAGGAGTAATAACAATGTTTAAAGTTGATAAAATATACAAAACAAGTAGAAATGATATAGCTATGAATATTAGATTTCCAGAAGATATTTATGCTAAATATAAAAAATTGTCAAAAGAAACAGGACACTCTTTTAATGGTTTAGTAATTAGTGCTATGAACTATGCACTAGAAAATATAGAAAATCCCAAAAAAGATAATTAAAATTTTAATAGTTAAATACTCAATATTATTTTCTTGTTCAAATATACCATAGTTTATAAAAAATAGCAACACGGTGTAGCTATTTTCTTCTTGCTATTTTTGATATTATTTTTCTGAGGTGAATCATATGGATATTTCAAAGATATATAGAACAAATAAAGAATCAATTTCAATAAACACAAGAATTCCAGAAAATTTATATATAGAATATAAAAAGATTTCCTTAGAAACAAATTATCCATTTAATGGACTTATTTTATTTGCTATGAATTATGCTTTAAAAGACACAGAAAAAAAGAGTTATAAAACAAGTAAAACTGATATTGCTATAAATCTTAGAATTCCTAAGGAAACACATACAGAATATAAAAGACTAAAAAATAATTTAAATAGGTCAATAAATAGTTTAATTATAAGTGCTATGTATTATTTTTTAGAAAATAATTAAAATCCTAAATTGTTGTATTAAACAAACTTAGGATTTTTATTTATATTTAATATCCACCTTGATTATCTATATTAGGATACCAATATCCATCTTTTTTTATTTGTTCAATTTCTTCTTCTGTTATTTCTAATCTTTCTATAACTTCTTGTGTTTCCACTTTTGAAATAAGTTTATCCATTATACAAATTTTTTTGATTACTGGGCTATATGTATTATCTTTTTCGCCTACAATAACACCCATTTTAATATTATCACTGGAATAGCACATATTTATATATATCATTACTTTTTCAAAATGATTATTTGTAGCACTATAATTTTTTAGGTTTATAAACGCAACGTCAGTGTTTGACTCTATTGAGCCTATAAAAAATATTCTATCATTTAATGAAGGAACTTTAAAATATACCTTTGTAATTCCTTCTTCTGCTTTTAACTCTAGTTTCATTTCATATAGTTTGTCTTGGTTGTCAATGTAATACATATATAGTGTATCTGTTGTAAAGGGGTTAATTGAGGTTATAATATCATTGTCAATTTTCTCTTTATATGTAAGCTCATCTAAGCTAATTTTTAAGGCATTACATATGCTGATAACAGTTTCAAAATCTGGTATTATAGTATTATTTTCATATTTATATACTGTGCTGGGTGCTTTATTAATTTTCTCGGCAACATTCTCAATACTTAATTTTTTCGATTTTCTCGCTGTTCTAAACAATTCTCCAAAGTTATAAGAATTAAGACTATACATATTAATATCCTCCTCATATAACTGTATACTACAATTATAGCACATTTTTAGGAGTTTATCTATACTTTTATGAAATATTTTCCAATATTGGCATAAAATGTTGAATTTTCCACAAATTTATGTTACAATATAAGTATCTATTAAGATAGACTGACTATTTCTTGTAATAGTTTTTGTCCAGTCGCACAAGCTATATGCTTGAACAATTAAAAGTTCGGGCATCGCAAGTGCCCTAGATATATTACAAGGTTGGCATTTGCTATTCTTTTGTGATATTAATATAATTGTTTTACTCTTATTAGAAATATCACAAAAAGGAATTAAAACAGATGTCAAACAGAAAATTATTCCCAGGTGGGTAGTGGACTAGATAGTCATAGTAGGGAGAAACTTTTTCTCCCTCTCCCGTAAGGGTAATCTTTAATAGAATAATTACATAGATATTAATTAAACTACTTGCGATAGTTTATTAATATAAAGCCATAGGTTGATGACATCTGTCCTATGGCATTTTTATACTAAAAAGGCAATTTTTTACTTTTTTACTAAGTACAATAGAAATATTCCAATATTAGGTATTTATAATTACCTTATTAAGATAATTATTCCATAACAATAAAATTTCCTTGTTTTTATTATATTCTTAATACAATTTTTTAAATTTTATTTATGTAAACTAATGTGCTATACTATCATTATAAGTGAGGATTATATGATAGGTAATTGTAATGATATTAATAATATGTATAGAGTATTTATTTTTAACTCTTTGCTACAATTAGGTCTAAGTCCTAGTTGTAAAGGTACTTATTATTTAAGGGATATTATCATACTTGCAATTAAATATAGTGATTTTGTTAATATTGATATTAATTTAAAAGAGTTATATATAATACTTGCAAATGAAAAAAATATATCTTACACAAAAGTAAACTCTTGTATTGAGTATGCTATAAATACTAGAAATGAAATAAAAACAAAAACTAACTTTAATAATATATTTCAATTAGATTATGACATTTATTTTATGACAGCTAAATCTATTATAAATTTAATAGTTACATTGATTTATAATACAAAATCTGTAACATAAAAATAGAACTGCTAATCACGTTTGATTATTAGCAGTTCTATTTTTGTATTTTAATACTTAAATGTAAGTAATTGGCAGTTTTAATAATTTTTAATATATTTTAATAACCTACAAAGATATTCTATTTTTACGTGCTAAACTGTAATTAGTTCGAACAACTGATTTCTAGAAATCAAATATTTTATAGGAGATTTCAAAAAATGAAAAACCAAAACTTTATTACAGATGAAAAAATAAAAAAGATTCTTTTAAATAGCATTTATGAAAAGGCTATGAACGACACATTAAATAGTGATGTTAATATTAATCACTTAGAAAATTTATTTACAAATGAAACATATTATTCAGCTATGAAAATAGTTCCATTGCTAGAAAGGAAGGTTTTATATTTATCATACATTGAGAATTACAAGCTAAATGAAATATGTAGAATACTAAAATTACAGAAGAACGAGGTAATTAAATTAAGAGCAAAAGGAATTATGCACTTTAGATCAAACCTTGCTACCTTATATAAAGCACAAAATTTACAGAAGGGGGCAAGAAACAATGAAAAAAAGATTTAATAATAAACTATACAAAAAAGCAAAAGTCATTAAAGACAATCACTTACAACTTAGAGTATTATATAAAAAAGTTGGACAAACTCCACAAGTTAAATTTGTAAGTGATATTGAGAATTTTAAGAGGGCTATTGTATTAGAAAAGTTAGACATTATTCCATATAAGCACGTATTTATTATTTGCAATAATCAAGAGTACAAAAAGCAAATGCCAATTAACGTATTTTTTAGTTTATATCATATTGCTGGAGATTTAATAGTAGTCGACATTGATAAAAGTAAACGAGAATTTAAAAGTTTAACACAAGACCAATTATTGTACTATTCAAAAGATTTACTTGTCAAAGAACCAAATAAAATTCAAAGTAGTAATAATATTAAAACAACTAAAGAGATTAATAATACACACTATGAACGTGATATTGAAACTGATAATTTTAAAATGTCAAAAATTAACTGTAACATAAACACTTCAAAAATAAAACAAGTTGATTTTACCAAAACTATTTTAAATATTTTAATTGAAATTGAAATGCTTTTAGCAAATTTATTAAAGAATATAAGAAATGGAGATAATAAAGACAATGAATAATGAAAATGTAAAAATAATTGATACTAAGGAAAAATTGAATAATATAACTATAACTTTTGACAATACACAAGAAAAAATGTTATTAGACTGTATTAGAAGAGTACAAAACCCATTTATTAATATTACAGTTCAAGATGTAGCAAGAGATTTACAAGTTGGAGAAAATATGGCTTATGAAATTTTTAGGAGAGAGGACTTCCCATCTGTAAATATTGGTCGTAAATGGAAAATATCCTTAATATCATACTTACTATGGAAAACACAAAAAAGAGTTTAGAAAGGTTGGTGATATAATATGGGAAGAAAAAAAGGCAATACACTTAGAGCATACTACAATAAAGCAAGAAATAATTGGTTTGTACCATTTCCTATTAAAGACTCTAATACCAGGCAAGAAAAAATACATAAACAATATTTCAACACATTAGAAGAGGCTAATAACGAAATAAAGCTATTTGAATATAAAAAAGGAAATGAAATATATATTGAGAATAATAGTATTCCATTGAATAAGTTGATGGAATTTATTAATGAAAGAAAATTTAAAAGTGGAAAAGAAGAAGTTGGGCAATATGAAAAGAACAAGAGATTCATTGAGAGAATTACAGAAGATGGAATTGGTATTAAAGATGTTGCGGACATAACACAAACAGAATTGGAGGATTTTATTAACTCATTAACTAATTATTCAGACTCATATATTGGACAATGGGTTGCACAATTTAGACAAGCTTTTGAATATGCAGAAAAAAAGAAATTTATTAAGATAAATCCATTAATTGATATAGAGAAACCTAAAAGTACAAAAGAAACTAAAAAAGTAAGACCGCTAGAGGAAGAGGAGCAAGAAAAGTTAACGAAGTATTTAATGCAAAAATCTATAATAGAGGAACCATATAAAAATGCTTTTTTGATACAAATGTATATGGGGTTAAGAATTGGAGAAGTACTAGCACTAAAGAGAGAAGATATTGATTTTAAAGAGAATGTTATACATATTAAAAGAACATTGAAAAGAGCTGAAAAAGGTAGATTTTATCTTGGAAATACAACTAAAACACCAGCGGGAGTAAGAGATATACCTATTCCAAAAAAAATAAGTAAATATGTTAAAGAACAATTTGATAATTCTATCGAAAATAATAACAAAAATAATTTATTATTTTTAAATGAAAATAAAAATTTAGTAAGTCCAAGAAATGCTAATGTGGTATTAAAAAGAATTGTAATAAATACATTGGGAGTATTTGATATAACTACACACTCACTTAGACACACATTTGGAACTAGATGTATTGAGGCGGGGATGTCGTCGGTTGTTGTACAAAGACTCATGGGACATGAAAAATTGGAAACTACAATGGATATTTATGTTGGAGTATTAGACAAATTTAAAATTAAAGAATTACAAAAATTAAATTATTTTTATGAAGATGATAAAAATTTAAAAGATGAACACGAAAGATAAAAAATACTTTTCTACAAAGTTCCATTTGTAGAAAAATTGTAGAAAAGAATAGATAAAAAAACACATAAAATTATAAAAATACATACAATGACATATAATGGAAAAACACAGGAAAGTATTGAGGGAGAATGGATACAAAAAATGTGCAGAAAGTTACAAAATAACTTTTTGCACACCAAAATGGCGTAGGTGAGAGGATTTGAACCTCCGCGGCCCTAAAACGAACCCTACAAGTTTAGCAAACTCGCCCCTTCAACCACTTGGGTACACCTACATATTA
>CAQYCU010000071.1 GCA_948919095.1 uncultured Clostridia bacterium
TTTATTAAACTAACTATCATTGATAGAGCAAATACTAATACTGAAATTCCTGTTATCAATGCTCCATATTTTCCAAATTTTCTATTCATTACAACACCCCCTAAAACTTGAATTTAGCGAATAGTATGTGCTGTAATAATCGTATAACTATATGAGTTAATAGTTATCTTTATATTATCAATTTCACAATACCAATTCTTTCCCTGTTTATAGATATTACAATTCTTGTCTAAAACTTTATTTTTACAATATTCAACTACATCATTTGTATCTATTTTAAGATTTTTCTTAATTCTATCAATACCCATTTCAGTAGTATGAACTTTATCTATATTTGATAACAATACTTCTTTATTCATATACTATCAACTCCTTAAATTGTAATCTGAATTACTCTACATCAAAACTTTCTGTCTTTAAATCACAATAATATCTACCACTTGTAGCAGTAAATTTTAAAACACAATAATCTGGATCAGTAACTCCTTTTTTATAAAACATTGTATCACCTGTTTTCCAAATCATATTTTTGGTTTCTTGGTCAGTTAATACTTCCATCTTTCCTTTTAACATAACCCCAGCATACTTAACTAACCCTTTATGATAAAAGTATATACTAGCATTAGAATTTTTTTGATATTGCTTTACTCTCATAGATGAAGTATTAGTAGAAAAATAGAACTCTTTTAATCCATTTCTCTTTCTAGGTTTTAGCATAGCTTTTTAATTTTCATTATCAATAGAACATATAAAACTAACTTTTTGCTTATCAATAAATTTTTCTATTTTCTTTAAATCCATAAAACTTCATCTCACTTCCAACTTACTATCTTACGTTTCGATTATATCATAAATGGCAAGTAATTTTCAACTTAATTACTTGCCACACTTATTGTAAGTTGTCGAGATGATTATAACATAAAAGGCAGATATTTTCCAATCTACCTTTTTATTGTTTTGTATATTGATATAACATTATTTCCCTTAATGTATAACTAATATATTTTTCCATCTTCAATTTGTATAATTTTATCAGCTTGTTTTGCAATTTCTAAATTATGAGTAATCATTATAACAGTTCGATTATATTCCTTGTTTACCTTTTTCAATAACTGTATAATTTCATTGCTTGATTTAGAATCCAAATTACCTGTAGGCTCATCAGCTAAAATTATTTTTGGATCTATTATTAATGCTCTACCGATAGCAACTTTTTGCTGTTGCCCTCCAGATAATTCATTAGGTAAATGATTTACTCTATTTTCTAAATTCAAAAATTTTATAATATCATTTAATTTTTGCTTATCTATTTTTTTCTTATCTAATTCTATTGGGATGGTAATATTTTCTATAACATTCAATGTTGAGATAAGGTTGTAGAATTGATATATAATTCCTATTTGTTTTCTCCTAAGTATTGTTAACTCTTTTTTACTCATTTCATACATATTATTGTTATAAAAATATATATTCCCAGATGTTGGTTTTTCTAATCCTGCTAGTGTATGTAATATAGTGGACTTTCCACTTCCAGAAGGACCAATTATTGCAATAAATTGTCCTTCTTCGACTTCAAAAGAAACATTATCTACTGCTGTAACCTTTGTGTCATCTTTTCCATAAACTTTTACTAAGTTTTCTACTCTTAATATATTCATTTAAATTAAAATCCTTTCTCACATAAGTTATAATAAATTTTATTTCTCTTCCTTTATGAGTCTTGTGGAATATACCATTATAAGTAACATTATTAATAATAATATAATGAAGAAACCTAAAATACTTCCAAATGGTATTAATAACTTATCTAAAACAATAATGTTTTTCATATAATTAATAATTGCAAACAATATTGGAACTGAGATAATAATCGATATTATAGTTGATTTTACAAACATATATAACCCTTCAAATATAAGAACTTTATTTATGGTTACTCTAGTTGCACCAATACTATTTAAAATATAAAAATCTTGTTCTCTTTCGCATAAACTTGCATTAACAACATTAATAGTACTTACAAGTGCAGTTATTATAATAGCAATGATAATAACTCTCAAAATAAATTGAATTACATTAATATATACAATTTTTTCTTGATTGTCTAATGAAAAATAGTCTGCTTCAATCGGGATATTTTGTATATCAGAAATACCTGAAATATAATTTGAAAAATGCATAATATTATTACAATTTATTCTAACTGAAATCTCATCAGTATCACTATAAATCCACTTGCTAGGAAATTGCTTATTTGTAGGAATGAAGTTATTGTATTTTTTTTCAATAGCATGGTATGTAGTATTATTAACAAAAAGTATTGGAGCTATATATTGGGTTTGAAAATCTTTAAACCCATCCACAAGATAGTTAGTCAATACACAATTATTACATAATATTTCATTATCAATTACTTCATACTCATGTTCTCCTGTTTCATTGTTATAAGAAGAATCAATAATATTCAATATTATATTAGCATCATTTTTAAATATAGTAGAATATTTATATTGTAAATTTTCTTTTCCAGAAATCAAGGTTACTTTATTATACAATATATAATCTCCAAATTTTGCATTTACTTTATTGATATAATTAGAATAAGTTGAATCATCTAGTCCAACAACAACCATCCTAATTCCTTTTTTGTTATTTTGATATATTGTTGCAAAATCATCATCTATAAAGGCGTTTGATGGTTCTACTAAAAAATATATTCCCATCATTTTATATTCTACATATCTTAAATTATTATCATATTTGGTTTTATAATTATTAAGTAAAGATTTGTAATCAATATTTAATGAAGAATCAAAACCTAACTTAGCATCAACATCATATTGAGTTACTATATCAGCAGTTTTTTTCTCATAATTAATATATGTACTAATTGCAATATATGATGTCATACATATAACAAGTAAAATAGTTATGACAACATATTTGCTTTTATTTCTTCGTATATTTTTTATTGCAATTTTTCCATCTATAGGAACAATTTTTTCAAGTAATAAAACTCGTTTTCTTTTTATTCCAGAATTATCTTTAATGCCTTGAATAACTGAAGTAGTACTTGCTTTAACACAAGGTATAGTCGCAGATATATAAATATTAAACACAATTATCAATAGTGAAAAAATAATGTACTTTAGGTTTAGTGTTAAGTTAATATTATATCCTGTATTAAGCAGTAATATATTTAGTATTTTAAGAATTTGACTAGCTGTTACATACGATATAAAAAAGCCTATAATTATGCCTAATATACCAACAATTATAGCTTCCCTTAGAACAATTTTTAATATTTGTCCCTCAGTTGCACCAACACTGTTCAAAACAGCATATTCTTTTTTACGTTCGTTTATTGTTATAAAAAAGGCATTATATAATATGATTATGGAAATAAGTGAAAAAGCAACCAATACAAATATAACAATTATATTTATAACAAATGAGTAGTTTACTCGTGCTCTACATATTGGAGCATAATTATCAACTGCAATTTCAACATCAATTATTCCATATACAGTAAGTAGTTTTTTATTAAAACTATATTTGTTTTCAAGACTATTTACAGTAACATCAGAAGTTTCTAATTCTTGAATTATATCGGTTGAATATTGGCATACGTTATTAACATTTTTATATTTAATATATGCAGTAACTGGACTTTGAATAGAAGTAGCGATTGTATTGCTATCATATATTGATAAATTATCATTTGAATTACTTTGAATATATATTTTATCAATATAGTTTTTGCTATTTATTTTATCTAAATCACTAGCACTAATATTTTTTATTATGAAATGATAATCATTATAATATATATTAGTATTATTAGCAATTCCTGTTTTAATGCTAGACACAAGTATTATAGTAGTAAATATAAGAACTGTACATAGTATTATTGATATGGTAGTAAATATAGTTCTTTTAATATTTTTACTTATATTGTTATAAGTTAATTTTTTCTCAATTTTCATTATTAAACTCCTAATTTGATTCTTTATTTCACTTATATTATCATAAAAGTAGACAATTAGCACCCTACTCATCTACTCTATAACTTGTAATTTATCTTTTGGCTTTATTTTTATTGATATATTTGTAACCTAATAAATATAATGTAATTAAGCTAGAAATCCCTATTAAAACAAAGCCTATATCATCTAAATTATGACCATTTTCCTTAATATATTTTTCTAATTCTCCTAATTTAAACATTCCCTCTGTAATATACAAAGTTTCTTTTTTTCCGAAAGAGTGATAAATTGTTAATTTACCAGAGTTCCAGCCTTGCCCTAATATAATTTTAGTAATATTATCAGTATTATCTATTTCTCCATTTAATGTTTCTTTGATTAACTCTTTATTTTTAGAACTTATATTTATTGCATATCCCTCTTTGTTGAAAAGTGAAATAGCACATATAACACTTATTATAGCAATTATTACTAATATATAATTTAATCTTTTCATTACTTATCACACCTTTATAGTGTTATTTCTCAATAACTTCTATTGTTCTTATTTCTAATTCATCTACTGGTACATTCAAGTCTTTATATTGTATTTTTAATTCTTTTCCTTTTTCTATATTTCCAATCACTTGTGTGTCATCAGTAATGTTAAATTTCAATACAAATGGCAACTTATATTCTTTATCTGAAATATCATATTTTACATATATTTCTCCAGTAGTGTCATAATATTCTCCAACAGTTATTACTCCTGTTCTTGTATTATTTAATCTCTCATTCTTTACCTTATTATAGTCCTTTGATTTCAACACAGTAATTGCATTATCCTTTGTATCAAAATCATTATCTCCCATTGAATACTTTTTCAAATCCCCAGTACAAATTATTATATCGCCTTCTTGAATATAGTTCGAATCATATTCTTCTAATGTATAATAATCTATACATTTTTGATTTTTATTATCAATATTTGCTCTATTATATTCTTGCATTTCAAGCCCATATTCTCCAAAATGTTGCCCATTAAATATATAAATATATCCATTATGATTTAATTCCACTATACCTTGAATAGTTGTATTTTCAATAATTTCTTCAATTTCTTTTGATTTAGATGCATCATATATCAAATTTCCACCTTCATCATATATAGTTGAATGTGAAAATTCAGTTTCATCTGTTCTTGTATCATCCGTTTCTTTTCTTGTATTAAATAATATTATCCCAAGTAATATGATTACTAATATAACACAAATTACTATAATAATATTTTTCTTCATACATATACCTCCTCGATAAATTACTAGTTATCGCTATCATTATAACATTATTCTAAAAAAATGTATATGAAAATAGTCAAAAAAAATAAGCCAAAAAAGTATTTTGTAAACTTCTTTTTTGACTTATTTTTCTATTTTTTACAACTTTTTTTATTCTTTAAAAGTATTGATTTAAAAGCATTTTAGCATATTTTTATAATTTTTTATATTTTTTATGTAAACTTACGCCAAAGACAAATTTTGGAGGGAGTGGACCATTAAATAAAATAGATTTAAGCAATAAGTGATGACTAAAATTTAGTCATCACTTATTATATTTTATCTTAATCCCAAGTATTCTGAATATCCATGTTCATCAGTTCCATCAATTAAAAATGAAGCTTTGTCAGGATATTTATTAGAATTTTTTGATAGTTCTATTTTCTTAAAATTAGGTCCGTTTAGAATAATTAGTAATATTTACGGTTTCTGCTTTATATCCTTTAAAGTAATAGTAAGTCCATCCTGCACCAGATGATGAATACTCTCTTCTTACAAATTCAGTTACATATCCTACTGGTCTATACTCTTTTCCCCTAGTTCCACCATCAGACTGACATAACCATCCTGGAGCAGAATTTTCATTGCATCCTTTCTGTTCATTTGCACTAGGGGAATTAATATACCTGTAATCACTAGATAACGTAGGTTTATTTATTAAAATAGTAGCATGGCAATATCCGCTTTGACCAAAAGTACCACATAATTCTACTAATTCATCTTCTAGAACAATCTCATATCCTTTACTTGAAACTGTGTCCCAAGTATTCCATGCATGTAGCAAAGTACGTGCATCTTTATCTACTCTGCTTTGATTTTCTAATTTGTCATAAACAATTACATAACACCTTTTATTTTCTACCATTTCGTTTCCATTCCATGTATATGTTGCTCCTTCTTCTGTTACAATATCTGGCTCCTTCTTTTCTCCATCCACATAAAATTCATATTTTGCTATACCACTTCTATTGTTATCATTTGCGGTTGCTGTTAGTGTAAATGATGTGTCTGTAGTTGGTGTTGATGTTAATTCTACTATTGGACCTTCATTATCAAAATTAAATCCTTCACTTCCACAGATATTTGTTTTTCCCGTTTCTGTTGTTAATAATACCCATAAATAATATGTTCCTGTAAAATCTTTACCTGTAATTATGTTATCTGTTGGGCAAATCTCTATAAATTCATTTTCTGCTGGTGAATTTGTACTACTTGTTGTCCATTTGTATTTTAGGCTTGTTACTTGTTCCCCTGTTTCTTTTACTGTTATTTTTGTTGAGTGACTCTTCTTCCATTCTGTATTTCCATTTGGTGAGAATTCTACTGCTGGTACTATGCCTGTAACTTCTACTGTCACATTTGCCATTAAGTCTCCATATGCTTTTATTGTATATTTTCCATTTTTATTTACTGTAAAGTTTTCTGTTATTTCTGTTTTTATATTGTCATATGTTTTTGTTAATTTTTCTATTTTTTCTCCATTAAACCATATTTCTATTTTGTTTATTCCATTCTTTTCTTCTAATGCTGTTACAGTAAAGCTTGCTGTTCTATAGTCTGTTGCTAGTACTGGCTCAGTTGCTGTTACTGTTGGAAATACCAAGTTTTCTGCTTTTCCTAGGTAACGTCCTATCTTTGGTACACTTCTATCTAGCTCATAGGCATATTCCCCTACTATTGCTACATTGCCTTTTACGTCTGAGCCTGGTATCTCACTTTTTATTAATTC
>CAQYCU010000072.1 GCA_948919095.1 uncultured Clostridia bacterium
GAACCAAATATGCTTATCAATTGTTCTGGTATTGTTTGGAATAAAATAAATGCTACTACTGATACACAAAAGCTTAATAATAATACTGTTTTAAATGTTTGCTTTACTCTGTCAAATTTCTTTGCTCCATAGTTATATCCTACTATTGGCTGACTTCCAACTGCTATACCTATTATTATGCTGCTTAAAATTTGGCTAATCTTCATTACAATTCCTAAAACTGTTATTGGAATATCTGCGCCAAATTCGCTTAATATACCATATTTTTTAAGTAATAAATTTTGTACAGAAATTACGACAACAATTGACATTTGTGTAATAAATGATGATATTCCTAATTTTGATACTGTTTTTGCTATTGTAAAATCAAATTTGAAGCTTTCTTTTGTTAGTTTTATAGTTTTAAACTTTTTAATATATAAAGCATTCATTATAAATGTTACTATTTGTCCTATAATTGTTGCTATTGCTGCTCCTGCTATTCCCCATTTTAATACAAATATCGCTACAGCGTCTAATATTACATTTAATACCGCACCTGTGACCATTGATTTCATTGCAAAACTTGGTGAGCCATCTGCTCTTATTATGGAGTTCAATGTTGTTCCTATCATTACAAATGGAAGACCTATTGAAATTATATATCCATAACTTAACGCATAACCTCTTAGTGCTTCTGTGCAACCAAATAAGTTAATTAATTGTGGTAAAAATATTAAACATATTGCACATAAAATTATTGATGATATTACTGATAGTAAAATTCCATTTGCTACACCTTTACTTGCTTCGTCTTTTTTCTTTTCTCCTAATTTCAAACTTAGATATGCTGATGTTCCATCTCCAAACATTAATGAAAATGCCAAACATATTACTGTTATCGGAAACACTATATTTGTTGCTCCATTGCCTAAGTAGTTTACTCCCCATCCTATGAAAATTTGGTCAACTATGTTGTATAAAGCATTTACTAGTAATGATATAATACTTGGTATTGCAAATCTTTTTAATAGTTTTCCAATTTTTTCCGTTCCTAAATCTAATTCTTCCATTCTTATTCCTCCATTCTTTTTATTTCTTGATAATATCTCCAATTATAAATATTATCATTTGGCTACTTTAAGCGTCAAAAAAATAAGGTAGTTTCCTAGCCATTTCTTTATTATAGTTCTTTTTTTAATTTTTGTCAATGAATTTTTAGTCAAAAAATAAAACATAAAATTTTCTTTCTATAAACTTTTGCTATACTTTTTAGTATTACTTGTGTTATACACTTAAATTAAAAAAGATTACAGTTACTTTTTAACTGCAATCTCTTATAATAATATTAACTTATAACTAAGATAGGAAACCTTTAATCTTTTATATCATTTATAGTCATATCTTTTGTTCCAATGTATACATCTCTCTTTCCATCTAATCTATGAAATTTTATAAGAGTATAATTATCATATTTGTATTCCATACTCCCACCATCTCTATACACATCGCCTTTAATTCTATTATCTTTTAAATCATTATTTGCTTTTGCTAATATCTCATTCATAGTTATCTTATTTTGTAATAATGCTTCTCTTAAAGACATTTCTTTTTCATCTATTAATATATTTACTGAACCATCATATGCATAAATATTATAATCATATTTGTCTTTTTCTGATTTGTCTAATATCATATGCACCTTTTCATTGCTTTGTGATTGTTTATCATAAAAACGTAATTCAAAATTTTCTGCTGATTTAATTTCAATGCTTACTTTATCTACTTGTGCAGGATATGTTTCCATAACATATCCTTTATATGTTACTTTCACATTTGTTCCAACTTCATATAGAGCATCATTATACTTACCTAAATTAATTGAAATTCTATCAGCTGATTTTCTAATTTCTTCTCCTTCGTTTGGTTCTACTATTATATAATATTGATATGATTCAACAACTTTTCCATAAAATGATGATAGATTTTCTTCACTTGTGTTTATAGATGAATTTGGATATTGAGTAACATTACTAGCTGAAGTTGTTACTGTTTCTGCATTTTCTCTATAACTACATATTTGTATATTTTCATATATTTTAGAGTTTTCATCTACATAACAAATCTGTGCGCATAATGCTAATTCAACATTTATATAATCTCCATCTTTTCTTTCTGTTATAGTGAAAACATCTCCTGGAATATCATCATCAACAGTTATTTTTCTATCCGCTTCAGATGACCATTTATCTTGTGTGTTATCATGTTTTAAAATATATGTTGTTTTGTTTACTTGTTTTCCACTAAATTCATAGGTTTCGTCTTTTATTTTATAGATTAGCTCTGTAATTATTGGGTCTCCTTCTATTGTATATTGTATAATTTTTATGCTATCTTCTATTCTGTTTTTCGAGTTTATTCCTGTATTTTTTATAAATCTGTCTAACTTATCCTTGTTGTATATCTTATTATCATTTGTTATAATAAAATATCCATTTTCTATTGCTTTTTCTAATGAATATTCGTTATTTTCCTCTTTTATAATACCTTCAGCTGGCTTTTGCTCAGTTAGATTTCTTGCTTCTTGCTGAATCATTGTTCTATTTATTGCTAGCAATACTATTATTACTATTGATACTAATATTAGTGTTCCTATACCTATTTTCTCACTTTTTTTCATATCTATCACCTATATTACCCTTTCTGTTTTACTTTCTATAATATAGACGTTTTAGCAATATTAAATTGTTGGCATATTTTTTTATTAGTATCTTACTTTTGTCAGTATTATTTACAATAATCCTTTTCTAAGTTCATCTTCTGATTTTGGACTTAACATACTTAGTGGAATATCAAAAGCAGTTTTTGCTCCATAGTATCCTCTTTCATTTAAGCGTGCAGCAGCTCTAGCATATGCAACTAAAATACTACCTGTAAATTCTGGATTAGATTGTAATTTTAATGAATATTCAATTATTTGAGTATTGTTTCCTGTGTTTCCGCTTCTAATTACAAATCCACCGTGAGGCATTGCTGAGTGATTTTCTTTAAGTTCTTCTTCACTAATAAAATGAACTGTTGTGTCATACTCATCAAAATAATTAGGCATTTCCTTGATTTCCTTTTCTATTCTTTCAAGGTCTGCTCCCTCTTCAGCAACAACAAAACAATCTCTCAAGTGTTTTTCTCTAGTTGTTAACTTAGGATTTTCCCCAGCTCTTACTCTTTCCATTGCACTTTCAATAGGAATTGTGTATTGCTTAGCATCCTTAACCCCTGCTATTCTTCTAATTGCATCTGAATGTCCTTGACTTACACCTTTACCCCAAAATGTATATGTACTACCAGTTGGAAGAATTGCTTCAGCATATGCTCTTGCAATTGAAAACATTCCAGGGTCCCAGCCGACTGAAATAACTGAAATCTTTTTCATTAAGCTGCTCGAAGTGTCCATCTTTTCAAAATATTCTGGTATATGTGCATGTGTATCAAAACTATCAACCGTATTATACATAGCTGCAATAGTAGGCCCTTGCTCTGGTAAGTCTTTTGCAGAGCCTCCACATAAAATTACCACATCTATTTTATCAGTGTAGTCTTTGATTCTTTCAATTGAAATCACTTCAGTCTTAGATATTGTTTCTATTTCTTTTGGGTCACGTCTTGTAAAAATAGCAACAAGCTCCATATCATTATTTGCTGGATTTAGAAGTGCTTTTTCTACTCCCTTTCCTAAATTACCATAGCCACAAATAGCTACTTTTATTTTTTCCATTCCTTCTCTCTTTCTGCCATAGGCATAAAATTTGTATTTTTATTAAATTTAGTTATTTAACTAAATCTAAATTTCCGTTTATTACTTTTGGATTATATCAAAAAAACTTATATTAAACAATATTTTTTATTGATTTTGCTTGTTTTTTTCCCATTCTTGTTATAATATATAAATATAATAATTTATGGAGATTGCTATGAATACCTTAAAAACGCATACTAAAGAAAATATTATTAATAACACTGAACCTGTATCACATAATGATAAGGGCTCACTTTTTTTTAGAAGATTATTAAATAATAATTTAATTTTTATAATAGGTGTTATTTTATTACTATATAAATCATTATTATTGAACCTATCTTTAGACTTAGAAATTAATGCTCTATCTATATTATATGCAAGTCTTGTGTCATTATTAATCATGTGCCCAACTATAAACCATAAAGACAAATTTGGTTATATATATTTAAATGTTATATATCTAATTATATCTATTATTATATATGCTGATTATCTTTATTATAGTTACTCTACTAATTTCTTGTCATTTTATCAAATTGAAAATTTAAAGTATGCTAAAGATATTGGTGCTGGACTTTTCACAATTATTACTTTTAAAAATATGTTTTTATATTTGTTTGATAATATTGTTATTGCTGTACTTAGTAGAATTTGTTATAAAAAATACAAAAACTGTACTTATTCTAAAAATAATGCAAAAATTGTTATAATTTTAGTTATTATTGCTGTTAACGTTTTTGTTGTTAAAACTAAGCTACATACAATTTATATAGAAAAAATATATAATAAATCTTTAATCATACAAGATTTATCAATATACTTTTATCATTATGAAGATTTTAAAGATTATTTTTCTAGTATATTTGGTAAAGAAAAAGTTGATAAAGATTTATTGTCTGCTATATACGATAAAAATTTAGAAGATAAACCTACTAAAACGCCATATACAGGAGTTGCTAAAGATTGTAATGTTATTATTGTTCAGCTCGAAAGTATGAGTTCATATATGATAAGTAAAACTTTTAATGGCAAAGAAATTACACCTAATTTAAACAAATTTTTTAATGAAAATACCTATTGTAATAATATGTATAATCAAGGCCTTGGCACAACCGCTGATTCAGAATTTGAAATGGAAAATTCTATGTATCCATTAGAAAATGGATATGTTTTTCAAAAGCATGCTACCAATAATTGGCTAGATATTTTTACAACGTTACGTAATTATGGCTATCATACCTCTTTTATGCATCCTAACACTAGCAAATATTGGAATAGAGATGAAGTTTATAATTCTGGATATAATATTGATGAATATCATATAATTAGTAGTTTTCCTAATATTGAGAGAGCTGGTGAATTCTATTCTGATGAAGGTTTTTTTGATGAAGCAGTTAATATTATTGATTCATATGAAGGAAGGTTCTGTACTACTTTGGTAACAGTTACAACTCATATTGGTTTTGACCTTACTGGTGTTTCTAATTTAGAAAATAAATTAACAATAACTAATGCTGACCTTGAAGATTGTAATCACTGGATTTTTAAAAATTATGTACGTTCTTGTAACTTTGCTGATTATGCTTTTGGTAAATTTGTAAATGAATTGGAAAAACGAAAAATACTTGATAATACTATTCTTGTTGTATATGGTGACCATGGCTCTGGAATTGCTGAAACTGATGTTATTAAAAATTTGTATACTGAAAATAATTTAGATTATACTAATTTTGAAAATATTATTAGAGATATTCGTATTCCTTTTGGTATCAAAATCCCAAATGAAACTACACCTATTCTTATTAATAACGCTGTTTCAAAAATTGATATAAAACCTACTATTTTAGATTTGCTTGGTTTGCCTGATAATTTTTCTTTGGGAGTTAGTATATTTTCTGGAAAAGATTATTCTTTTATCAAGGGTCTAGGATTTGTTACAAGTGATTATTTCTGTTTTAATGATAAATATTATAATAGACATAATTTAATTGAAACTGCTCCTACAACGGAACTTGATGCGCTTTTACAAAAAATGAAAAATGAAATTTACTTATCAGATATGATTATTAAAAATAATTTAATTAAATAATAATGCAAAAATGAAAGTTATTCATACATTATAATACGATAACTTTCATTTTTATTTTAGTTAATTTTTTACTTAAATATTCATTCTGTATATAATATGAAAACTATATACTCTCTAAAGTATTATCTTGTTAATGTTAATAAACGTGCTTTTGTTTGAAGCTCTTGAATTATCTTATTATATTCTCTTAAATGAGTTGAATTACTAAACATTATTTGGTTATTTTCTAATTCCCAACTGTCTTTGTGTTGTAATAAGTAATCATAAGATTCAATAAGTTTATCAAATAATTCCATTACTTTATCTTTTGCATTACTCATTGATTCTTTTTCTTTAGCTAATTTGTTTGATAAACTACCTATCATTACTTCATTATATAAGTCAACATATTTTGCTGATACTTTTTCTTTTTCTATTTCCTTTTTTATATTTTCTTCTGTTGACATATCAATAAGAGTGTTTATACTACCTTCTATGTTTGTTTTTATTTGTTGTACTTCACCCTTTCTTTCTTCTAACTTGTCTTTTGCAACAGCACCTTGAACATTAGCTATTTTAGCTGATTCGTTTGTTACTGATTTAATTGCATCTGAATATCTTTGTAAATAATCTTTAACTGTTTTTTCTACTTTTGAGTAATCTCCTGATGTTTTTATTTCTGTATTAAAGTCATCTTTTCCTAATGTTTTCTTACTTAAAGTTGTTAATTCTTCCTTTAGTTTAGCTCTTTGATTGAAATCTTGATATGCGTTAAATCCTACATATCCTACTACTGCAATAACTGCAATTACAACTATAGCTATTATTCCTCCAATAGCTTTTTTGTTTGTTCCTTTTTCAATTTTTTCATCCTTTTTTTCTTTCATTTTTCATTACCTCCTTATGGAATTATACTACTTATTTTTTATAAAAACAATAGTTAATCTATATTTTTTTATAAAAAATTTTCTATTACTAATATATAACAAAATAGCCTGTATCAACAGATACAAGCTATTTTTAGTTGGCTCCTCGTATTGGACTTGAACCAATGACCTATCGGTTAACAGCCGAGCGCTCTACCAACTGAGCTAACGAGGAATATAAAATCTGGCAATACCTATTTTCCAGGCAAGGTAACTCGCGAGTATCGTCGGCAT
>CAQYCU010000073.1 GCA_948919095.1 uncultured Clostridia bacterium
TTGACATTTATTCAAAATAAAAATATAATAGATACATATTATTCAAGGAGGAGAGTTATGGGGGAGGTCATAGTCATAACGTCTGGAAAAGGCGGAGTTGGAAAGACTACAACAACAGCCAACTTAGGTGCAGCTTTAGCGTTAAAAGGTAAAAAAGTTGTACTAGTTGATACTGATATTGGTCTTAGAAACCTTGATGTCGTAATGGGACTAGAAAATAGAATTGTTTATGACATTGTTGACGTAGTAGAACAAAAATGCAAATTAAGACAAGCGTTAATAAAAGATAAAAGATATACTGATTTATTTTTATTACCAGCTGCCCAAACAAGAGATAAAAGTGCTGTGAATGAAGAGCAAATGAGAGAACTAACTACCAAATTGAGAGAAGAATTTGATTATATATTAATAGACTGTCCAGCCGGAATAGAACAAGGATTTAAAAACGCAATATCTGGAGCTGACAGAGCTTTAGTAGTAACAAATGCAGAAATATCATCAATAAGAGATGCTGACAGAATAATAGGATTATTAGAAGCTTCAGAAATAAAAAATCCTGAATTAGTAATAAATCGTCTAAGACCTGAAATGATAAAAAAGGGTGAAATGATGGATGTTGAGGATATATTAGATTTATTATCAATAGATTTAATAGGAGTTGTACCAGAAGATGAAATTATTATCACACAAACGAATAAAGGAGAACCAGCTGTATCTAATAAAAAAGCACCATCAGGGAAGGCATATATTGAGATTGCAAGACGAATACTTGGGGAAAATGTTGAAGTAACAATCCCAGGAAGGAAAAATAAAGGAGTTTTAAATTCCATAAAAAAAGTATTTAAAAAATCGAAAGGATAATTAAAATGTTGGATAACATAAAGAAGTTTTTTAGAAAGCTTAATAAAAATAACAATAAGCTAATTAATGAAAAGGGAACAAACAAAGATGCAGCCAAAGAAAGATTACACCTAGTTCTAATGCAAGATAGAGCTAACGTATCAGCTGATTTTCTTGATTTGATGAAACAAGAAATTATAGAAGTAATAAAAAAATATATAGATGTTGATGAAAAACAAATAGACGTTAAGCTTACAAATAAACAAAATAGCGATGGAACAACAGGTGCTCCAGCATTATATGCTAATATACCAATAAAAGGCATAAAAAATGAAAGCAGAAAATTAACAAGTTCTAAAAAGATAAGTAATAACATAAAACAAGCAAAAACTGTTAATAATACAAGTAGTAAAACACAAAATCCAAAAGTTGACACAAAAGGAAAGAAAGAGACAACAAATAATAAGAACAACATAAATAAAAAAGATAATACTAGTACAGCAAATAAAAATAATACAAATTCGCAAAATGCAGCAAATAAAAATTCTAATAATGTAAATAATAAAAATACCGATAATGCGAATAACATATCAAAAGATACAAATAAAAATAAAGATAACAATACTGAAAAACCTAAACCAGCTAATACATATAACATAAATCTCAATGTGAAAAATAATAAACAAAATAATAAAAAGAAATAATCTTTTACAAAAGAATAGTGATTTACAACAATTAGTTACTTAGGAAGGAACCTAAATAAAAAATGAGAAAAAAAGTAACAAAAAACATTGAATGGTCGATTTTGTTATGTACAATCCTATTAGTAATAATAGGATTGTTTGCAATATATTCAGCAACAGCAAATGCTGAACATGATGAATTTAGAAAACAGCTAATGTGGATAGGAGTTAGTATTCCAGTTTTAATTATATTTACATTAGTTGATTATGATATGCTTTCGAAAATATCACCAATACTTTATGTACTGGCAATAGGAGCATTAGTTGCGGTACTATTTACAAAACCAATATCAGGAGCAACCAGCTGGTTTGTAATAAAGGATGTAGTTTCAATACAACCATCAGAATTTGCTAAGATAGCAGTAATATTGTTCCTAGGATTAGTAATATCTAGAATGAAAAAAAATGGAACAAAAGAAGTTAATAGAATAACTAGACTGATATTATTATTTATTATAATAGGTATACCATTAGTGCTCATAGTAAAGCAGCCTGACTATGGAACAGCAATTGCATTTTTACTTGCTTTTGTATGTATGTTATTTGTAGCAGGAATATATAAAAGATATATAATAGCAGCAATACTAACTGTAGTAATAGCAGTTCCACTATTATATGTATTTGTTCTTCCTGAACATGCTAAAAAAAGAATAGATGTATTTTTAAATCCAGAATTAGACCCAAGAGGAGCTGGATATAACCTAACTCAATCCAAACTTGCAATAGGTGCAGGAGAATTATTAGGAATGGGATATTTAAAAGGAAATCAAACACAACTAGGATTTTTATACCCCAAATCAACTGACTTTATATTTTCTGTAATTGGAGAAGAATTAGGCTTTATAGTAGCTGCTACAATTATTATATTATATGTAGTCCTGATAACAAAGGCAATTTATGTTGCTAAAACTGCAAAAGATGACCTAGGAGCCCTCGTTGCAACTGGAATAGCGGGAATATTTATTTTTCATATGATGGAAAACATTGGAATGACAATAGGGCTTTTACCAATAACAGGTGTACCACTTCCATTTGTAAGTTATGGTGGAAGTTCAATGTTAAGTAATTTTATTATGATAGCACTATTATTGAATATTAGTAGTAGAAGACAGAATGCGACATTTTTAGAGTAAAAAGAGGAGAGAATGTTAAGTAAACTTAAAATCGGAAATGTAGAATTAAATAATAATATAATTTTAGGACCTATGGCAGGACTAACAGATAGGCCATTTAGGATTATATGTGAAAAATTTAATCCAGGTTTAGTAGTTACTGAAATGTGTAGTAGTAAAGCATTAATGTATAATGACAATAAAACAAAGTTATTATTAAATACTATAAATGAGAAAAGACCAGTTGCTGTTCAAATATTTGGAAGTGATACAGCTTCAATTTCATTTGCAACGAAATATATAAATGATAATAATTTAGCAGATATAATTGATATTAATATGGGGTGTCCAGCGCCTAAGGTTGTAAAAAATGGAGACGGAAGTAAACTATTATTAGAACCAGAAAAAGTATATGAAATAACAAAATCAGCAGTAGAAAATTCAAAAGTTCCAATAACAGTTAAAATAAGAACTGGATGGGATAGTGAACATATTACTGCAGTAGAAGTTGCAAAGAATATAGAAAGGGCGGGAGCAAGTGCTATTACAATTCATGGAAGGACAAGAAGTCAATTTTATAGTGGAGAAGTTAATTTAGATATAATAAAACAAGTAAAAGAATGTGTGAAAATTCCTGTTATAGGAAATGGAGATATACATAATTTTGAAGATGCAATAAAAATGTTTATAAAGACTAACTGTGATGGAATTATGATATCAAGAGCAAGCTTAGGAAATCCATGGATATTTAAACAAATAATAGACCAATTCGAAGGCAAAGCAATAAGGAAAATTAGCAATATAGAAAAGTTAAATATAATGTTACAACATATTGAATTAGAAGTTAAAGAAAAGGGAGAATATACAGGTATTAGAGAAATGAGAAAGCATTTGTCTTACTATATTAGAGGTGAACAAAATGCTTCAGATATTAGACAAAAAATAAATAAATTGGAAAGTAAAGAAGAAGTTGATAAAACCATTAAAGAATATTTTTTGAATTTGTAAATATAATTAAGCAGTAGATTTTCTACTGCTTTTTTTAAATTATATAAGAATTGAAATAGTTTGAAAGAAAACAAATAACTATATATTCTTATAACGCAAATCCAAAGCTAGAAAGGAATAAATTTAATATGAAATCAACAAAAAATTTAATTATTATTGTAATAGTAATTTTGCTAGTTACAATTTTAACAAATTTTTTACCTAAAAATGATAATAAAAAAATTATAAATGGAAATAATAAAAGCATACAAGAGATAGAAGAATATCTTTTAAATATTAATTCATATAAAGCAACAATTGAGGTAAAAGTAAAAAGTAATAAAAATGAAAACACATATATAATAAAACAACAGGTAAAAGATAATATATGTACTCAAGAAATTATAGAACCAAAAAGCATGAAGGGAACAATTATTACATATAAAGAAGGAATATTAGAAATAAAAAATACAAACTTAAATATTAGTAAAATATATGAAAACTATCCATATATAAGTAACAACACATTATTCTTAAATGATTTTATTAATGAATATAAAAATAGTGAAAAAAGAAAGATTGAAGAAATACAAGGAACAATAGTTATGATGGTTGAGACACAAGAAAGATATAAGAAAAAACAAAATTTATATATAGATAAAAAAACGCTAAAGCCAAAAACATTTGAGATAATAGACATGAACGAAAATGAAAAAGTTTACATAACATATAATGAGATAGAATTAAATATTTAAGATATATCATCTCTAATTTAATAAATGGAGAGTAAGTATGACAATAAGAAGAGGAGATATGTTTTATGCAGATTTAAGTCCAGTTGTGGGCTCAGAGCAAGGAGGAATTAGACCAGTAGTAATTATTCAAAATGACGTAGGAAATAAATATAGCCCAACAGTTATTACAGCAGCAATTACTTCAAAGCTTGGAAAAACAAAGTTACCAACGCATATAGCAATCGGTTCTCAAGATGTAGGTTTGAAAGTTGATTCAGTAATTTTAGCAGAGCAAGTTAGAACTATTGACAAAAGTCGATTAAAAGAAAAAATAGGACACATAGAGGATGCTAGAATAATGAATCAAATAAATAATGCATTAGGTTTAAGCATTGGCTTAGAATAATACAAAATAAAAATCTTTGAACTCACATTGTGTGAGTTCAAAGATTTTTGTTTTAGGCAATATAAGATTTACAATTTTTATTCAGTGGGCATTTATTACATTTTGGTCTCTGCGAAGAACAAATATTTCTACCATGCCAAATTAATATGTGATTAACATCTTTCCAATATTCTTTGGGGATAAGTTCACATAAATCTTTTTCAATTTTTTCAGGCTCCTTTTCACTTGAAAAACCTAAACGGTTAGCTATACGTTTACAATGTGTATCAACAGCAATACCTTGAGGATTATTGAAAGCCTCTAGCATAATCACATTAGCACTCTTTCTACCAACACCAGGAATTGTAATTAGTTCTTCCATTGTCTTTGGAACTTCTCCATTAAAACTTTCCATTATTTTTTTTCCAGCTGATTTTAAATTCTTAGCTTTGTTTTTATAAAATCCACAAGGATGAATTAACTCTTCAATTTTTTCTAAATTAGCATTTGCAAAATCTTTGGGAGTACTAAACTTAGCAAACAAACAAGGTGTAGTTTTATTTACTCTCTTATCAGTACATTGTGCAGATAAACATACTGCAACAAGCATCTGGAATGGAGTATCAAAATCAAGGCTACATGTAGCATCAGGATAAGCCTCAATTAATTTTTTTACAATATCTATAGCTTCTTTTTTGGTCATAATCAATTTAATTCCTTTCTTATAAATGTAGGTATTATGTGTGTAAAATTAATTTGTCTAATTATATCATATTTTGTAGAAAAAATATAGTATGTAGTTGAAATATACAGAAAAGTTAAACTTGACTTTTCAGCCAAGTCTGATATATAATAAAAATATTAATTTATACCAAAAATTATAAACGAAGAAAGGAGTAAAGTATGCAATATAGATACAAACCACAAGGAGTATGTTCAACAGAAATAATAATAGATATAGAAAATGATATAATACAGAATTTACAAGTAATAGGCGGATGTCATGGAAATTTACAAGGAATAGCAAGTTTAGTAAAGGGGATGAGAGTTGAGGATATTATTTCAAAAATAAAAGGAATAGACTGCAGAGGAAGAGGAACTTCTTGTCCAGATCAAATTGCAAAAGCACTTGAAGAATATAAAATTTCGAAAAAAGTGCAACTAGTTTAGTAAGTATAAAGTAGGAATAATATAATACAAATTTATAAAATAAAAAAGGAGAACCTTAATGGCTATACCAAAGAGGTTCTCTCTTTTAAAAAGTTATAGAAAAATTGTAAATTTAATGAGTGCTTTCTAACCTATAATATTAAAGATTAAAAATTAGCAGCATCCTTTATTTCCGCCACAGCAGAAGCAAAGTAATAATAAAATTATTATTATACAACAACAGTCATTATCTTTTCCACATTTGTCAAACATTGCAAAGAACCTCCTTCCATATATGGATTAAATGTACTTAAATAAGTACGTAACTAAATGAGTGATTTATACACTAGTTGTTACAGCAAGGTGGTGTCATACCACAGTCATTGTTACAGTCTGATTTGTTACAGCAACACATAAGAATAACAATTAGTATAATGAACCATAAACAGTCTCCGTTTGAGCCTCTCATTATAGTACCTCCTTGTAAGATTTTTTTAATTCCTTTGTATAATATATAGTATTCTAATTTACTTTTTTTGTTACAAATAAAATCTAGGAAAAGCTTGTATATAACATTTATATTTAATTGAGCATAACAAAATCCCTAATAATATATAATTATTAGGGATATATTTTATATAAAAAACTTAATAATCTAAACTATATAGTCAAATTGTTATAGAAATTATTAGAATAATTATCCATCTCACTATAAACAATTTTTGAAAAGTCTTGTATAGATTGTCTATAATTCTCAGCAGTTACAGAGTTTTCATATTTGATAGGTTCCAATATTTTTAATGTAACATCCTTTTTTGGTTTAAATAACTTGCGAAATCCATCAGGTTCTCTAAAAATGAATACCATTGGTATGATTGGTACATCATTTTTAATTGCAAATCTAAAAGCGCCAGTTTTAAAACTATCTTCTTGAGTTGTGACCCTAATCGTGCTATTAATTTTAGCAGCTGTATCATTAAGTGCAGTAT
>CAQYCU010000074.1 GCA_948919095.1 uncultured Clostridia bacterium
TTGTTCTATTACTTCAATTTGATAATTCAAGCATATTTCTGTAAGCATTTCCTTTAATTTTATTCTTTGGTTATTATCTAAAAAATAATTTGTTCTATCCATTACTTCATTGATAAATAACTCTTTCAATTATATTTTCCTCCTATAAAAAAGAAGAATAGCTTGTTGTTTCTATTCTTCTTCTAACTCATTCTTTTTCTACTAGCAATTCAGTTTTTGACATACCATTTTCATCATATTGTATTTCAATAGCTCCTCCTATTGTATCTATTGCTTTTATTTTATTCAATTCGCTCTCATTATTACTTGTTACAGTAACTTTTATATTGTTATTATTCTCCATTATTGCTGATTTGGTTACAAAAGTAAATTCCTTATCTATCATTTTTTGGCTTATTTTATTTTGCAATTCTGTTAAATATTTATATGAATATTTGGCTTTTTTAAATGTTGTTTTACTTTCTATTATCATTATTATCTTCACAAAGCAATATTATATTATTTCCATTTTTATCAACATATTTTCCTGCATAATAGTCTGGATAATCTGAACTTTCATTTATTGGTTCATTTACTCCTATATCTTTATCTGCATTATTACTTATAATGTTTTGATTTAGTATTGATTTAATTAATTCTATAAAATCATTTTCATCTATTCTATGTGATGTTATATAAAATGTATAATCTTTATATTTGAAAAATGCTTCTCCATTTATTTTACTATCATCAAAGAAATTTTTTGCTTTAAATAATTTTACTTCATTTCCACTAATCGTTGAACTTGGAAAATCACTTTCGTTTGGAATCATACATTGCAATATTTTATCTTCTTTTGTAAAAATTATATCTGTTGAAGGTGCATTGTTTCCATCCATATAGTATATTAATTCATATTGTTGAAATTTTGAATAATTTGTATCTTCTACGTTTTCCTTTACATATACCATACCTTGCCTTAAATGCTCATATTGTTTTAATATTTCTATATTTCTTATAAATCCAAATTTTTCTTCAACATTTTCATCTTTCCAATTTCCATCCACATCTGTTACTTTTCCTGAAATAGATGTTGCTGTTTCTATACTTCCTGCATTAAATATTACATTATCTTCCTCTATATTTTCTTTTTCCTTTTGATAATCTTCTATTTCTTTGTCTCCTTTTTCACCTATTAAAACTTTATCATTTTTTAAATTATTGTAATTTACTGTAATTCCAATACATAATATGCAAACTGCTGCTACTGAAGTTATTCCATAAATTATTTTTCTACTTTTTTTACCTTTTATATCAAGCTCCTCTCCGATAGTTTGATACAGCTATTTTTTCTTTTACATTCTTTCGTATTCTTTCTTTTAATTCATTATTTTCCATAGCCATAACCTCCATCTTCTAAATTTCTTTTTAGGTTTTTCCTAATTCTATGAAGTATAGTCTTAACATTACTTGTAGATAAATTTAACACTTTTGCTATTTCTTTTATCGATTTTGATTCATAATAAAACATTATAAATATTGTATATTCTTTATCTTTTAGGTGTTGTAATGTATTTTGAATTATCCTATCCTGTTCTTTTTGTTCTGCAATTTCTTCAATTTTACAATTATCTATAATATTTTCTTCATAATCAGATATAGAAAAATTTAAGCTTGTATTCCTATACTTATTTCTTATAACATTTTTAGCAGTTCCTGTTAGATATGGTTTTATTTCTGTTGTTTTTAATAAATTGTTACTATTTTTCCATATAGCAACAAATATATCTGATATTATTTCTTCTATATCTTCATCTGTTATAGCTATATTCACTCCATTTTTTACTATTATATAGACATAGCCATAAAAATCATCTATTATTTTGTCTATATCTACTTTCCCATTTTTTAGATAATCTTTTAAAATTTTATTTTTCAATTTAGACCTAAATCTCCTTACTATTTTTCCAGTTAACTTTCATATACATAGTAACATTTTTCTGAAAAAGGTTACAACTTTTTTGAAAAAATTTAAAAATATAGAGATATTAGATTTTCTAATTCCTAATATCTCAGCGGCAACTTACTAGTTATCGCTATCATTATAACATTATTCTAAAAAATTGTATATGAAAACAGTCAAAAAAATAATGAGTTTATCTCTTATATGCTGTTTTTCCTTAGTCCATATATCTTTAAAACCTACTTCACTTTTTTGAATTATTTTCAATTCTGTATTTGTGAGTTCTTTTTTTAGATCAACAATTTCTTTTACAAATAATTATAGCAATGTTCGTCAATTGAACTTTTGAACTCATTATCATTACAGTGCAGTTTATTTTTATACATCTTTTTCTCCTTTCGCTAACTAATACTTAGCAACTAAATTAAAAAAATATTATATATTATTTTATATATCTTATAACAAGAAAGTGAAATAATATAATGAAAACAAAAACTTAAATGGCTATTCTAATATTGTTGGTTCAAATATAAGAAAATATAGAAAACTAAAATGATTATCTCAAAGGCAACTAGCTGATCAAGTTGCTCTTTTAGGAGTCACTCTTTATTATGCTGATATTTCTAATATTGAAAATCATAATTTATTTATTCGTGATTTTGAACAACAAGCTATTTGCAAAGTTTTAGGAATTACTATACAACAACTATTTGAAAATACTGATAAGTACTTTGATTAGCTAACTATCTCTATATTTTTAAGTTGTTCTGTGTTAGTTATAAAGTCTTTGTATAAGACATTAGGACTAATTCCAAAAAATTCATAAATTCAATATCAGTCTTTTTGCTTGTTCCATCTATCCCTGTTTCTATTTGTGAGATAGTTTTCGTTGATTTTGCTAAATCTTCTGCATGTAACCTATTTTTTTCCACAAAAAACGTGAAAAACATTGACGGTTAACATAAGGGATGGTATAATATATGTGATTAATAAAATTTTAAGGAGGTTTGTTTATGTTAAAAAAGAAGACTACTTATTTAAAAGTTTTCGTACTTATGATAACAATACTTTTTAGTATAACTGCATATACATTTGCATCAAGTATTTCTAACGTAACAGGACTAAAAGCAGACATCTCTGGAAAAGAAGTATATCTAAATTGGAACTCAGTTTCTGATGCAAATGGTTATGATGTGTACTTTAACATTCCTGGATATGGTTATACTAATATTGGCTCAGTTTCATCAAACTCAGCTAAAGTATCAGGTTTTACACCAGGATATGACTATAAATCAAAAATAATGGCATATAAATATGTAAATGGAAGTAAAGTTTATTCTTCTGCCTATTCTAATGAAGTATCAGTGATGATACCAACTTTACAAAATGATATCCCCGCAAATGTCACTAATTTAAAAGTATCTATTAATAACAAGCAAGCATATTTAACTTGGGATAAAGTTAATAATGCTTCAGGATATGATGTATACTTCAATGTACCAGGACAAGGATATATGAGCATAGGTTCAGTTGATACAAATTCTGCTTATGTTTCAGGGTTTACACCAGGATATACATATTATGCAAAAATATTAGCTTATAAAAATTCAAATGGTAAAAAAGTTTATGCTAATAGTTATTCAAATGAAGTATCAGTTAAAATTAGTGAAGAAGTTGATTATTCTAAACCAGGAAAAGCAACTAATTTAACAGCTTATATTAATAAAACTAATGTAGCTGTTGACTGGAATAAGGCAGCAAATGCTACTGGATATGATGTTTACTTATATACACCAGGATATGGCTATAAAAAATTAACTTCTACAACAAACAATTATTATGATATACCAGTTAATACCTTACAAGAAGGTAAAACTTACTATGTTAAAGTTTTAGCTTATAGAGTTGTAAATGGACAAACAATTTATGCAAATGAATATTCAAATGAAGCAAGTTTTTATATTCAAGAAATTGTTACAAAACCTAATAAAGCAACTGGCCTTACAGCATATGTTAATAACAAATATGTAGCTGTTGACTGGAATAAGGCAACAAATGCTACTGGATATGATGTTTACCTATATACTCCAGGATATGGTTACAAAAAATTAACTTCTACATCAAATAATTATTATGATATACCAGTTAATACTTTGCAAGAAGGTAAAACATATTATGTTAAAGTATTAGCTTACAGAAATGAAAATGGAAAAACAACATATTCAACTGAATATTCTAACGAAGCAGGTTTCATGATTAAAGAAAATACAGTTAAACCAGGACAGGCAACTAACCTAATAGCTTCTGTAAACAATTACTGTGTAGCACTTGACTGGAAAAAAGCAACAAATGCTACTGGATATGATGTTTACCTATATACTCCAGGATATGGTTACAAAAAATTAACTTCAACTAATAATAATTACTATGATATAAACTTTAATACTTTAACATCAGGTAAGACATATTATGTTAAAGTTTTAGCTTACAGATACGAAAATGGAAAAACAACTTACGCAGATAATTATTCTAATGAAGCAAGTTTCTACTTCAATTATAGTAATAATACAAATACAAAACCAGGTGCAATTTCAGGATTGAATGTTAAAGTAAAAGGAACAGTTGCATACTTTACGTGGAATAAAGTTAATAATGTTGATGGATACGAACTAAGAATGACTATTCCAGGATATGGAACTTCAACAATGTATTCTTCAACAAATAGTAAAACAGTATCAGGACTTACAACTTATGGTTCATCATATACAACTTCAGTTTATGCATATAAGTATGTAAATGGCAAAAAAGTTTATGGAAATCCAGCTACTGTAAAAGTTTATAGAAATAATTTATAATATAATATCTCCCAGAAATTTATTCTGGGAGAATTTCTATATTATACAAATTTGGTTAATAATTATAAAACAAAGTAGTCCTACTTTTATGTTAGGTATTCCCCATCTCCTATTTCATAGAATAAGGAATTTATTATTATTGTGCTAATTCATTTATTATATCAATTAATTCAGACTTTGAATGGAATCCAATGCTAGTTCTTATTGGTTCACCATTTTTGAAAAATATAAGTGTTGGTATGCTTTCAACTTCATACTTTAAAGCCAAATCTCTTTCTTCATCTACATTTACTTTACATACCTTTACCTTACTTGAATATTCATTAGCTATCTCTTCAATTATAGGAGCTAGCATATTACATGGTCCACACCAAGTGGCAAAAAAGTCAACTAAAACTAAACTATCAGCTTTTTTAATTTCTTCATCAAAATTACTTGAACTTAATATTTTTTCATTCATATAAACATCCTTTCCTAGGATAAAATTATTTGTCAATAGATTTATAATAAAGCATACAATGACAATATCCTTCAAATTTAGGGTCTTTTATTTGCTCTCTAAATTCTTTGCACATACATTTAGTATCATTATTTTTTTCAAGTCTACAAGGGCAATACCCTCCAGTTTTCTCTAATCCTTTTTTTATATTGTCTACAACCTCTTTATTAGAATTTAATTTTACTGCCAAATTATATCCTCCTTTTTATTATAATGTTCTACAAAACTAATATTATTCAACTTCTTTTGACCATAAACCATGTTTATTACAATAAGCATATACTTTTGAGCCTGGTACATATTCAAATTCTGCTACTGCCTCTTCTCCTGGCTTAAAATATTGTGTACATTCTTTTTTATCAGTAACGCAAGAAGCCCATTCAATAAAATGTTCATCTTCCATAACATGGTTTACAGTAACCTTTATTTTATCTCCAATTACTTCTACATTTGGCACATGTTTCTCCACTGCTGCATCAACTGAATTTGGAACTAATTTATCCATTGTGTCACCACAACATTTTACTCCACAATCCTTGCAGTTACAATCTTTTATAACTTTTACAATTGAACCACAGTTTTTACATTTTTTTATAACTAATTCTTTTTCCATAGCTTTCTCCTCCATTAATTTAATATTATCTAAGTTTATTTTATTAATATAATTAGATAATTCATTCATATTTTATAACAATTAATCATTATTTTCAAGTACTTTTTACTTTATTGAACCACTATTATTTATTAACATAGTACTATAAGCAAATAATATATCCTTTCCTTCAAAATCTACATATCTATCTAATACTTTCGATGAAATATACCTTGTATCTATAACAGTAATATTTGAATATCCCTCTACTAGTAAGGGAATTAAGCTACTTGCAAAGGAATCTCTAAAAACTACTAATTCTTTACTACTATTATTGGATGGGTTTTCAATCATAAGTAGTGGTGTTGCACCTGATAAGTAAATATCATATTTATCATTGCTGTTAATTTTATCCATATCATATATATGTGTATAAGAATTGTTTTCAAAATTATATACACTACATTTATTTAAGATATTATTAGTTAATATTGATATAGTATCCTCTCCTACTTGAATTGGAAACTGTCCTGAATATACACCTTTAAAATTAGTAATCTCCTTCTTATCATACTTAGTTGAACTATGTATATTCATACTTTGTAAAATTCTATTTGCTACATTTGATAATTTTTCTTGTTTCCAATGAGAGTCTGTTGTATAATAACTGTCCAAATCTAGAAGGTCACATATCTCTATATATTCTGCCCAGTTCAAATTATCTTTCATTAATTTCTT
>CAQYCU010000075.1 GCA_948919095.1 uncultured Clostridia bacterium
TTATTTTAATTAGAATATTACTCCTGTTATTACTCCTAAAATTGCTCCTGCTATTACTTGTACTGGTGTATGTCCTGTCATCTCTTGTAATTTTTCAGCACTTGTTAATTTTTGATTTCTTATTATATCATTTAAAATCATTGCTTGTTTTCCAACTGCTCTTCTAACTCCTGCTGCATCATACATTGTAATTAGTGCAAATATTCCACTTAATGCAAATATTGGGGATTGGAATCCTTCATTTTTCCCTATCATTATTGCTAAACATACAACTATCGCTGAATGAGAACTTGGCATTCCTCCTGCTCCCATTAATCTATCCCAATTCCACTTTTTTGTTTCACAATATTCATATATTACTTTAAATAATTGTATACTAAACCATAAAGTTAGTGGCACTAATATATATTTAAATTGTATTATATTATTTATTATGTTATTCATATTCCCTTCTCCTGCTCTGCTTTTATTATTCTTTTGCTTTAATTTATTTTTATAATTTTCAGTTATTCAGTTTCAAATTTCTTTTCTTCATTTTCTATTAATATTGTTATCTTTTTTTCAGCTTCATCTAAGATTTCTTTACATGCTTTTGATAAAGCCATTCCTTCTTCAAATTTCTTTACAGATTCATCTAATGTTAAATCATCTTTTTCAAGGTCCTTTGCTATCTCTTCTAATTTTTTCATTGAATCTTCAAAATTTACTTTCTTTTCCATTTTCCATTCCATTTCTAATCTTATTTTTTCAGTTTAAATTTTATTTATATACATATTGCTGTGCTCTATAAAATATTTGCATTAACATTTCCATCACTAAATGTAATACTTATGTTATCTCCTTTTTTTAAGTCTGCTGCCTTTTTTATAATCTTGTTATCTTTTTGAGTGATACTATATCCTCTAGTTAGTGTTTTCATTGGACTTAGTGCATCAATTTTAGAAACAACTTGTGCAAAATTATTTTTATTACTTTCCAATTTTTTTTGTATATTATTTGTAATACTTTTTACGTTTATATCAAGTATTAGAGATTTTTCATTTATGCGTTGCATAGGTTCTTTAAATACTCGTAGGTTCATGCATTTTTCATAGTGTAATTTCATTAATTCAACTTTTTTCTTTAGTGCAATTTTATAGCTATTTTCATATGAATTAATTGTATATATTACATCACTTATATTAGGTACGGCAAGTTCTGCGGCCGCCGATGGTGTTGGTGCTCTTAAGTCAGCTACAAAATCTGATATTGAATAATCTGTTTCATGACCAACTGCTGAAATTATTGGAATTTCTGATTTATATATTGCTTTAGCAACTATTTCCTCATTAAATGGCCATAAATCTTCTAGTGAGCCTCCTCCTCTTCCTAGGATAATAACGTCAGCTAGCTTTTCATTATTCATTCTTTCAATTCCAGCTACTATCTTTTCAGCTGCACCTGTTCCTTGAACTGGTACTGGAAGTAAACGAATATGTACATTTGGATTTCTTCTAGTTGATACATTTATTATATCTCTGATAACTGCTCCTGTTTCTGCTGTAAGTACTCCAATTGTTTTTGGAAATTGTGGTATATCTTTTTTGTGAGCCTCTGAAAATAGCCCTTCTTCTTCAAGTTTTGCTTTTAACTTTTCATATGCTTCAAATAAACTTCCCATTCCATCTTGTTTCATTGCTTTGCAATATATTTGATACGCTCCATCTCTTTCAAACACTGATACTGTTCCAAATACCATAACTTTCATTCCATCCTGTGGCTTAAAAGAAAGGTGTGGGGTATAGTTTTTAAACATTATGCACTTTATTAATGAGTGCTCATCTTTAAGGGTAAAGTATATGTGTCCTGTATAATGAATTTTACAGTTTGATATTTCACCTTTTACATATACATTATTTAGATATTCATCTCCATCAAATCTTTGCTTTATGTATCTATTTAATTCTTCAACCGTTATTGGTTCAATATTCACTTCGTTACTCCTTCAATTATGTTGTTTTTCTTTACAATACTAGCTAACACGCCATTAACAAAGCTTTTTGATGAGTCATCTCCATATTTTTTTGATAATTCAACAACTTCATTAATTACAACTTTATATGGTAATTTTGTATATATAATTTCATATATTCCAAGCTTTAAAAGAGTTAAATCAATTTTTGATATTCTTGAAATTGTCCACCCTGCTTTTATGTTTTGCTCTATTTGACTTTCTATATTTTTTTCTTCTTTTTCTATTCCTAAAATTGTATTATTAATATACTTTTTTGCTTCTTTATCTGTAATTTCTTCAATCTCAATAAAAAAATCAATTTGTTCTTTTACTTCTTCTTTTGATATTTGTAAACTATATAATAGTTTAAATGCCTCTTCTCTTACTTTTGACCTATTCATTTTCTTGCTCCATTTTTAATAATAAACCGCCTTTTAAAAGTTTTACTTTTGTTCGGCGGTTGCATAAGTTACTACATTTTATCAATTATTTTTTTCAATTTGGATTTTATTGTTTCTTTGTTGTTTTGATAATAATTACCTGCCCAAATTCCTAAGACTAAAATTACTATTACTACTAATAATCTGTATGCTCCTGTACATAGTAATATCGTAGCTATTAGTCCTCCTAATATTGCTCCCCAATATTTTGTTAAGAAATTTTTAAAATCGTCCATATTACTCTCCGTTTCTTGTCATTCAAAATTTTACTAAAATATCATGTCACATTAATACTTGTAATTTATTTTTCTGCCTTACTTTTACTTTCTTTAGGCTCTTTTTCTTCTTTAATATCTTCAGTGTCGTCAATTTCAACATTTATTACTTGTATATTAACAAATTTCAGTTCTAAGTCTGTTGACTCTTTAACTGTTTTTTTAATTTTAGATTGTAATTTTGATGAAACATCTTTTATAGTAACTCCATTTGCCACATTTATTGTTACGTCCAAAGAAACATTTCCTTCATTATCAATTATTACATTAGTTTGTGAATTGTGTACTTTTGGAATTTCCATAACAACCCCATCTACTATGTTACATAAAGTTGTTTTTGTTATTAATAGAGTTCCATCTTCATTTTGTAGTTGAATTCCTTCTTCATCATAATTATCGTTTTCTTCAGTTGGTGTTGTAAAGAATAAACATTTTAATGCAAGCAATGCCAATATTCCACATACTACATATAACACATAAATATAGTTTTGAACTGTAACAATCTTTGTAATTAATATGCTGAATATTGTTGGCTCTATAAATCCTGCACCTATTAATATTAATACAATTGAAAGTGTTAATATTATAATTGAAAAAACAGCTAATCCTAATCTTTCTAGAAATTTCATATATTTTCCTTTCTACTAGTACAATTTTTATTATATTCATTTTTCCTTTAATTTAATGTATGTTTTTTACTATATAAATTAATTTTGTACTTCTATTAGATTTTATTTTATCTATTCTATTGCTCTGTATATTTTGATTATTTCTTTACTTCCTTTTTGCTTTCTTTCTTAGGTGTTTTCTTCTCTTCTTCTTTATCCTCTTTTTTTACTTCCTTTTTGCTTTCCTCTTTCTTTTCTTCTGCTTTTTCCTGAACTGTCATAACACCTTGAACATGAACATTTACTTCATTTGCTGAAAGTCCTGTCATACTTTCTACTGATTTTTTTATTCTTTTTTGAATTTCAAATGCTACGTCTGGTATTCTTGCTCCATATTCAACAATAATGTTAACATCAATCTTTACTTCTTTTCCTTGAATATCAACTTTTATTCCTTTTGCCATATTCTTTTTTCCACTAAGAACTTCTGATATTCCTCCTGCAAATCCTCCTGCCATTTCAGCAACCCCAGCTACTTCTGAAGCAGCCATTCCTGCAATTACAGCTACTACATCACTTGATATTTCTATATTGTTATTATTTGTTTCCTCTTCTATTTTTCCTTTAACTACTTTTTCATCTACTACTTTTGCTTTTTTCTCTTCACTCATAATAGACCTCCTTAATTTTAATACTCATAGTATACCAGTTAATCGTCAAAATTACAATAGTTTTTATGGAAAATTTTTCGTTTGCAAGTTATGTAAAATAGTATAATTATAATTGTTTTGTATTGATGAAATTCAACTACTCGCTATCGAGTATGCAATTTTCTTTTCCAACAATTTCTTCGAATTCTTTTATAGTATCCTCGTCTGCGAAAATTGCTCCAGAGTTCATTACCTTTTCTCCTCGCCTAACAAAAATTGGTAAATTACGTCTATCTCCAGTAAAAAATTTTATAGCTCCTCTAAGTTTAGCTTTTTCCTCTTCTGTCAAATTTGTTATGTTTATTTCTAATCTTTTTCTTTTTACTTCAATCGTATTTACTCTTGTTCCTTCACTACTAATATTTTGCTCTGAATTATTATTTACAGCTTTTGCTTCATTTATATCATTTATTGAGCTTGCAATTATTGTAATATCTTGGTCTTCTCTTATACTTATTCTTCCGTCTATTTGTACTATACTTTCTTCGTATAGTAATTTTGATGCCATTAAATAACAATTTTCAAAAACTATTACTTCACATGAGCCATATAAATCTTCAACGGTTACAAATGCCATTATCTTATTTGATTTCGTATACTTCTTTTTAATGTTAGTAATTATTCCGACTAATTTTATTTGTGAATTGTCCTTTAACAGGCAGTTTCCAGTTGATTGTATTGCTTCGTTTGCTTCTTGCAGTATCATTGTATTTATGTTACTAAATTTTTCTATCTGTTCTTTATATTTTTCAAGTGGATGTCCTGAAATATATATTCCAAGCATTTCTTTTTCTAGTGATAGTAGTTCTTTTTCTGAAAGTTCCTCTTGCTCAATAAAGTCATATTTCATTTCTTGTATTTCATCATCAGTATTAGCAATTTCAAACATTGATATTTGGTCTTTAAATCCTTTATTTTTTGAATCAGCAATAGTATCAATTATTTTTTCAAAAGATGCTAAAAGTGTTGCTCTGTTTTTACCAAATCCATCTAACGCCCCTGATTTTATTAAGCTTTCAACACATTTTTTGTTTACTTGCTCTCCGTATATCCTTTCACCAAAATCTGTAAAGTCAACAAATTCACCATTTGTGTTTCTTTCTTTAACTATATTTTCTATTGCATTTATTCCAACATTTTTCACACTGCCCAGTCCAAATCTTATCTGATTTTCCTCAACTGAAAATTTCGTCATACTTTTATTTATATCTGGTTTTAATATTGGAATATTTAGTTTTTTACATTCATTTATATATATTGGTACTTTATCAAGATTTCCTAAAAAACTGTTTAGCATTGCTGCCATAAATTCAGCTGGGTAATAGGCTTTTAAATATGCTGTCCTGTATGCAATTACTGCATAACATGCTGCATGTGACTTGTTGAAAGCATACTTAGCAAACTCTGCCATTTCGTCAAATATCTTATTTGCTGATACTTCATCAATTCCATTTCGTACACAGCCTTTTATCTCTACATTTCCTTGCTCGTCAGTTAACCCATGTACAAAATTTTCTCTTTCTTTTGCCATTACCTCAAGTTTCTTTTTTCCCATGGCTCTACGAACTAAATCAGCTCTTCCTAAAGAATACCCTGCTAAATCTCTAACTATCTGCATAACTTGCTCTTGATATACCATACAACCATAAGTTACATTTAATATTGGCTTAAGGCTTGGGTGTGTATATATAGCATTCTCTGGGTCTTTCTTATTTAGGATATATCTTGGAATTTGGTCCATTGGTCCTGGACGATATAGTGAAACTCCTGCTATTATATCTTCTAAGCAGTCTGGCTTCAAATCTTTCATAAAGTTTGTCATTCCTTGGCTTTCAAATTGGAATATTCCAACTGAATTACCATCTTGCCATAGCTTATATACTTTTGGGTCTGACATATCTTGGTCAAATTCTACATCAATTCCTCTGCTTTGTTTTACAATTTCACACGCTTCTCTTATAACGGTAAGTGTACGTAACCCTAAAAAGTCCATTTTTAATAGTCCTAGTTCTTCTAGGGTTGTCATTATATATTGTGTTGAGATTATATTGTCACGTGCATATAGTGGAACATAGTTAACTACTGGCTCTCTTGCTATAATTATTCCACAAGCATGAGTAGATGCCTGTCTTGGCATTCCTTCCAATGCCATTGCTATATCAAGTAGTTTTTTTATATCTTCATTGCCTTCATATAATTCTTTTAACTCTATATTTTTCTCTATTGCACTTTTTATAGTTATGTGTAGTTCATTTGGTATCATTTTTGCAAGTTTATCAGCTTCAGCATATGGAAAATCTAGTACTCTTCCAACATCTCTAATTACCATTTTAGCTGCCATTGTTCCAAAAGTAATAATCTGAGAAACATGGTCTTGTCCATATTTTTGTGCAACATAATTTATTACTTCTTCTCTTTTTTCAAAATCAA
>CAQYCU010000076.1 GCA_948919095.1 uncultured Clostridia bacterium
AAATGAACCCTCCTTATTAAACTTTTTTTGTCTAATAATTTGGGTTCACTTCATTCTAAATCTCTTTTTATCTCTAATTTCCTCTAGCTATTATTTGATTATGAGGTGAGTAGGTATCTCTTGATATTACCTCTCTTGATATTTCTTTGCCATCCTTTTTTAATATTTTGTAAGTTACTGACCTTGCTCCGTTTGAGCCTGCTTGAATTACTTTTGTTTGACCAGCGCCAAGGCTGTTGTCGTTTGTGTATGTTGTTTTGTATGGAACTGTCCCTGTTCTGTATGAAAGTATTTCAACATTGCAGTCATTTTCTTGTTTTAGTCCATATACTTTTATTGTTACATTTTTATTGTGTGTTGTTGCTACTATTCTAATTGCATAATTTCTATTGTTCTTAAATTTGAAGTCTGGTCCCCCCCATGATACTGTGGCATCTGCGCCTATTGGTACATATCCTACTGTAAACATATGATTTGTACGTGATACTATTTCTAGGTTTGCTCTAAGTACACTATTATATAGTGTGCTTGATACTTGACAAATTCCACCACCTACTTCATTTACAGTTTTGCCATTTACATATGCTCCCGCTTCTCTAAAGCCTGCTGATACTGTTCTTTTTCCAACTGTCCCATTATATGAAAATACATCGCCTGGCATTAGTACTGTTCCATTTATTTTGGCTGTTGCTAAAGCTATGTTGTTTGACCTGTTTGCATTGCTTGATGAATAGTTGGTCGTATATGTTGCAAGTAAGTCTGGGAAGGCTTCTGCGCCTATTGAATCAGTGGTTACTTTTGGATATAGAGTTTTTAATTTTATAGTATAAGTTTCTTTGTTTTCTGCTATTTGATTTTTTGCCTCTTCCACAGATATTGCAAAGTCTATTCCATTTTGTGAAGCTGTGATTTTATATGGGTTTGTTGTATATGTTGCGTCTTGTGGTTCTTTGTAAATTTCGTTATGAATTTTCTCAATATTTATCTCTTCTCTTTTTGCCATTATTACTGGTATTTCAATCTGTTCTGTACTATATTTGTGGCTCATAAGTTTGTTGTCTATTAAGTTTTTTAATTCATCATAGTTTACTACATATCCATCTTTTCCAGCTGTTATTGTTAGGTCATTTCCTTCGATATTATATGTTGGCTCTTTTTTTCCATCTTTAAAGCTTTCGTTCATGTGTGGTATTGTTTCTTTTAAAGCCATTTCATTATATATTAGTTTTAAATTTATGTCTGTTTTCTTTAGCTTTTGACTTAATATCTCAAAGTTGTTTTGTATTATATTTCCGCTTCTTCCTATCATATATGCCTGATTTACAGCTCTTTCTACATCAAATCCAGCATCTATTGAACGTGGTGGAAGCATATAATTTTCATCACCATGTTTCATTATAATTTCAGTAGTTAATCTTTCTACTAAATATATATTAAGTTTTTCTTTTGCCTCTTCAACAGTTAAGTTTGATATGTCAACTCCAAGTATGGTAATGTTTTTTAATATCTTTTGATTATTTATGTTGAGTAGAGCAAATATTGTACAAAATAATGTAATTGCTATTGCTAGTATTATTAATATGACTGTGCTTATTCTTGAGGCTCCTTTTTTAGGCTTCTTATTTTTTTCTTTTTCGTACTCTTTTATTATATCTTCTGCCTGTTTAAAATATTTTGCCTCTTCTTCAGTTAGTACATTATTCTGCTTCCTATAAAGTATTGCATTCATTTATTTTCTCCTAATAATATATATTATGTTAATTATTCTTTATGTTGCTTGTTTATATATTATTTATTTTTCGTACATAAATAAGTCACCTAGCGGTTTGCCTTCATTTATTCTTTTTATGGCTTCTGCAAATAAAGGTGCTATTGATACTACTTTTATTTTATCTATTCTTTTTTCATCTTCTACTGGAACTGTGTTTGTTACTACTACTTCTTCTACTGGCGCTTCTTTTAATTTCTTAATAGCATCTCCTACTAATATTCCATGAGTTGCTCCTGCATATACTGCTTTTGCTCCATTCTTTTTGCATATATTTATTGCTTCTACTAATGTTCCTCCAGTACTTATTTCGTCATCAAATATTAAGGCTGTTTTTCCCTCTATATCTCCTATTATATTAGTTGCTACTGCGTTGTCGTTATTATCTGCTCTTCTTTTGTCAATTAATACCATTGGGCAATTTAGAAAGTTTGAGTATTTGTATGCTTTTTTTGAGCTTCCTGCATCTGTTGCAACTACTACTATATCTTTTAAATTTTTATTTTTAAAATAATCCACTAATAAATAATTTGCTGTAAGTCTATCACAGTTTATTTCAAAGTATGCTTGTATTGCTGAATTGTGTAAATCACATGTTATTACTCTATCTGCTCCAGCTGTTTCAATTAGTTTTGCTATTAATTTCGCAGTTACTGGTACTCGTGGCTGATCTTTTTTGTCTGATCTTGAGTATATAAAATATGGTAGTACTACTGTTATTCTTCCTGCTGATGCTCTCTTGGCAGCTTCTATTGTTATTAATAATTCCATTACTCTTTCGTTTACTGGTGGTTCTGTTGTTTGTATTATGTATATGTCCTTTTCTCTAACTGATTCTTCAAATTGTACAAAGTTATTGTCATTTTTAAATTTAAATGACTGTTTTTTTCCTAATGGTAGCCCTAAGTTATCACATATTTCTTGTGCAAATCCTTCTGCTGTATTGCAAGCAAAAATTTTAATATTATTCATATTTTATTCCTTTCTTGGTATTTGCTTTTTTGTGAAGAGCATCTTTTTTTATTTTAACCTTGTTTAGTATATCAATATTAACATGAATTTTCAAGGTTTTTCGACATATTTTATTGTTAATTAATTTAATTCTTAAAGTATTTTTAACCATTTTAAGAGAATATCTTATCTAGATATCCTCTTTGTTAATTTATTATTCTGTTAACACCTTTCTATAGTATATCATTTTTATTGCAAACTCTATTTTATTTTTTCTTTTACTCCAATTTCTTCAACTACATCATAAGTTACTATTATGTTGTAATAGTCTTCAAATTCATTAATTTCTGTGTTTTTATCAATTATATCTCCCATTAATAGTTTATATACCTTTTCTTCTATAATCTTCTCCCCTATTTCTTTTGCTTCATTGTAGTTATGGGGCTTTGTTATTTCGTTTAGTTCATTATTCGTGGTTTTTATAAATTCAACTGGTATATAAAAGTTTGAAAATAATGTTAGTTTTTTACTAGTACTTTCTGTATCATATTTATCAAATTTTGATAATCTTTTGTATAAATTAAGTCGAAAGTTGTTGAATTTTATTGAATATCTTTTTTCTGTATTTCCTGTTGGCTCTCGTATTACTTCATTTTTTTCAACTTTTTCTGTTAGTGAGTATTTTATTTTTGCTTTTGCTGAACCATTACTGTTTACATAGTATTTGTCAGTATGTTGTCCTTCCATCCATCCTGCTATTAGTATGTCACCTTTTTTTACTTGCTCTCCCGCTTCTACCATTACTGTTCCATTTTGTGCAATTACTTTTACAATTTCTCCATCTTTACTTGCAACAATATTACTAAATTCATTCTCATCTATTATTTCTGGTTTTTCTTCTGCTTCAACTACTTTTATAACTGCATTAGTTCCTTTTAGTTCTATTCCTATCCATGCTATGTCAGATCGTGCAAGTCTTATTTTATTTACTATTTCTTCAACTTTTACACTTTTCTTTAACATTCCTATTTTTAGTCCGCTTTCTTTTACTTCTTCATAGATTTCGTTAATGTCTATTTTTTCTGTTCCATGTATTTCTATGTTCCATACAAATTTTGATAATGTGAATAATGCTACTCCAAGTATTAGTAATGCTATAAAAAATGATTTTCTCTTTTTATATTTTTCTATTAAAAAAGGTACTCCTTTTTGGCTTTTTACTGTGATTTTACATTGATGTTTTTCTGCAATTTGCTTAGCTTTCTCTAAATCGTCTGCTCCTATTTTCGCAAATAGCATTGTTAGCATTTTACGTTTTATTCCCCATAAAAATATGTCATTTTTCATACATGTATTCATAAATCGCTCTATATAATAGCCTTCAATTTCAATATTTATATAGCCTACTAGGTAGTTTAATAAAATTTTGAATAGCATTCTTCCTCCTGTTATTTATATTTAAAATTCCTTTTGTATATATTGTCGTTTTTTAGTTACACTGGTTTTATATGTTTTGTTGTAAAATCTTGTAGATATTTGTCTTTTATTGTAATATCTAGTCTTGAAATTTCTCATAGTCAATGCTTTCAATTATTCCTGTGATTATTAAGTCGTCTTTTGTCATTTCATTCATTATTAATTTATATCCATTTATATTAATTAGTCCTGTTGCCATTTTTATTCGTATGAAAAAGTCTTGATATTCTAATATACACTTATAATTCTCAATTAACATTCTGTTAAAGTCTAAAATTGTTATTTTTGGAATGTCGCTTGATAGTTCTTCTGGTATATCAAATAATTTGTCAAATTTACTCATATTTCTTCCTTTCGCTCGCTTTGCCCACTCATCACCATCTGTATTCTTTCTTCAAAAAAACATATTTGGCAATTTTTATTGTTCAAATTCGTCTAAGCTTTTAAATTCATATCCTGCATTTTTGGTTTCTTTTAAAATATAATCTAATATATTTGCATTGTCTCTTGCTGTTGCATGTAATAGCATTATCTCTCCATTATGCAAATTATCAAGTATTTTCTTTTTTCCATATTCTTCTCTTCCCTGTTTGTTATTATCCCAATCGTCATAGGCAAATGACCACATTACTGGTGTATAATCTAAACTTTGAATATATGCTAATGACTGTTCACTATATTCGCCTTTTGGAGGGCGCATATATTTCATTTCATAATTGAATTTTTCATATATTGATTGATGCAAACTCATTATCTCGTTTTTTACTTTTTCTTCGTTTACATCTGGAAGTGATGGGTGGTTTGTAGTGTGATTACCCACTATATGCCCTTCTTTTATCATTCTTTCTATTATTTCTGGATTTGTTTTTACAAATTGGCCTGTTATAAAAAATGTTGCTGGAACATTGTTTTCTTTTAATGTGTCTAGTATTTGATTTGTAAATCCTCCTTCATATCCTATATCAAATGTTAGATATATATTCTTGCTTTCGCTGTTTCCCATTGCAAGTCCGGTTAAATTTTTCTATTAGCTTTTTGTTTTCTGCTCCTAAGTCAGGTTGTTCATGGTTATCGTTTCTTTTTATTCCCCACCCTATCTTTTTAGTACTTAAGGCTGTAGTGCTTGCTAACATTGACTTTCCCATAGATGCTATTTTTTCATTTAAAGTAGTTTTTTTAGTTGTCGTTTTTTTGTCATTTGATGCCGTTTTATTGTTTGTAACTTTTCCGTCTGTTTTCTTATTTGTTGTCGCACCATTTTCGAATGAATGATTTCCATTTAGCATGCTTGCTGTTGGCACTGCGCTTACTGGTAATCCCTGAAAGCCTGAGCATATTCCTGCCGTAAATATTATAAATATGATAAATATTAAAAATGCTGCAACTACTATAATATTTACAATCTTATTACAATAGTAGTTTCTAATATGTTGAAAGTTCATACGAATTTTCGTCCTTTCTAGCTTATTTTTTGTTCTTTTAATTATATTTTGTTTTTGTAAAAATATTACTTTTGCTAGAAAGTAACTTGATTTTTTCTTTAATTAATATGACTTAAATTGAGAGTTTTACTATCATATAAAAACCATATCCTAAGGTGTATACCTTAAAATATGGTTCTGATTTTTTACTAGATTAATCCTAGTATAATAAGTTTTAATTGAGCTATATCGTTTACTTCAACTTCTCCACTTTTATCTAGGTCTGCTCTTTCTAATTGCTCTCCTGTTAAATGTGCTATGTCCAAGAAGTGTAATTTCGCCATTGCTAAGTCATTAATTGTTACTTCTCTATCTCCATCAATATCTCCTACAATGTCTTTTAACCAATTAACTGTTGCTGTTGCTGTTCCTTGGTTTCCTGCTTTGTCTTGGAATTGGAATGTGAATTCTCCATTTTCTGTAAAAGTATATTCTCTTTTGCCTCCATTGTTGATGATTGTGATTGCTTCACTTTCATTTGTTAGTGTAACTGTTATATCTTTTGCATTTTCTTTTGTACTAAACTCAATTTCAGCAGTTGGTGCTACTTTATCAATCCAGTCTACAGATGCTGTATGTGAACCTACTTCTCTTGCTGGGTTATTTTCTTTTGCACTTTCTACATATTCAAATGTAAATTCTCCATTTTTTGTAAATGTATATGTGTCGTTTGTTTGTGTGCTAGTACTTCCTGATTTATTGTTGATTACTTTTACGTCGCTTCCTTTT
>CAQYCU010000077.1 GCA_948919095.1 uncultured Clostridia bacterium
TGTCCATATTTTTGTGCAACATAATTTATTACTTCTTCTCTTTTTTCAAAATCAAAGTCAATATCAAAATCTGGCATGCTTATTCTTTCAGGGTTTAAAAATCTTTCAAAAAGAAGATTATACCTTATTGGGTCAATGTCTGTTATCTCTATTGCATATGCAATAATTGAGCCTGCTCCTGAGCCTCTTCCTGGACCTACTGGTATTCCATGTGATTTTGCATAGTTTACATAGTCCCATACTATTAAGAAATAATCTACATATCCCATTTTTTGAATTACGCCTAATTCATATTCTTTTCTTTCGATTATGTCTTTTGATGGATTCTTTCCATATCTTTTCTCAATTCCATCATTTGCTAATTTTTCTAAATAGTCATAATGTGTTTTAAATTCTGCAGGTACGTCATAATTTGGAAGTATAGGATGCCCAAAGTCAAAGTCAACATTACACTGTTCTGCAATCTTCACAGAGTTTTCAATTGCTTCTGGTACAGCTTCAAAGTATTCAATCATTTCTTCTGGTGATTTTATATACAATTCGTCTGTATCAAATTTCATTCTATCTTCATCAGACATTCTTTTCCCGGTTTGAATACATAATAATACTTCATGGTTATATGCATCTTCTTTTCTAGTATAGTGAGAGTCATTTGTTGCAACCAATGGAATATCTAATTCTCTTGACATTTGAATTAATTTTTGATTTACAAGTGTTTGTTCCTTAATTCCATTGTTTTGAATTTCAAGATAATAATCATTTCCAAATATATTTTTATACCATAATGCTGCTTCTTTTGCTTTTTCCATATCGCCTTTTGTAATATTTGAAGCAACCTCTCCAGCTAAACAAGCACTTGAGCAAATAATTCCATCATGATATTTTTCTATAGCTTCTTTATCGATTCTAGGTTTATAGTAAAATCCATCAGTAAAACCTAAGGACACTAATTTTATTAAATTTTTATATCCTTCATTATTTTTAGCAAGCAGAATTAAATGATTGTATTTACCATCTGTGGCTGGGTCTTTGTCAGTCATTTTTCTAGGAGCAACGTAAACTTCACACCCAATAATAGGTTTAACACCATTTGCTTTACATTCCTTATAAAAGTCAATAGTCCCAAACATTACTCCATGGTCTGTTATTGCAATAGCATCCATTCCAAGCTCTTTTGCTCTTACAGGAATATCCTTTATTCTATTCGCTCCATCTAGCAAGCTGAATTCACTATGCATGTGTAAGTGTACAAATTTTCCTTGTAACATTTAATTCTCCATTTCTTTATTATTTTTTGTTTCTTTGAAATTACCGCATATTATAAAAACAATACCTATTACTGTAGCTCCTATTCCTATGCTCATAATTTTATCAACAATGTTATTAATTATGTATATAATTCCTGTTGAAAATGCTTGGTTCAATAAAAAGATATAACTGAATTTACTTCCTATTAAGATTTTTAAAATAATATCTAATAATCCTGAGGATACTAGCAATATTCCAATATTGTTTATTATAACTTTAAAGTTGCCTATTATTGCACACACTATAACTAATATAATTGAAAAAACTATTGCTATTACTATAATTCCCATTTTTATCATAGAAACCATTTTTTCGAACTTAGGTCCAATAGCATTTATGTGTTTTGAAGAAATTACTACTTTTTTGTTATATACATTAGTAAGATTGATTGCAATTGCTTCAGCATTATTAGTATAAGTTTGTAGCTTTGATTTTATTTTTTCTTTCATAAATGAACTAATTACATTTATAGTTTTGCTATTGTATATTGCATCTAAAGTGTTACTTATATCCGATTTTAGTTCTTCTATTGTATATAAATTTTTTAATGCGCCACTTTTAATCCCTGCTTGTGCAAGGTATATATCAAATTCATTTTGAATTGCAATATTTAATTCATCGTAAAATCCTGATTTTTCTAAAGATGTTTCGATATAACTTTTCTTCAATACAGTGTTTGATATAATTACTAAAATACTTATTGTTAATAACATTATTATTAAGAAAAGATTTAATATAGATATAATTGCTTTTTTCATTTATTTTCCTCACTCATATTTAACAATTTAATTATTTACCAAATTAGCATATACTGCATATATCCTATTAGTGCTACCTACATCGTTTTCCGGATAATTTGTATATACAACCAAACTTTCACTGTCAGTTTCTATTTCTATATCTTTTTCGGTTATTACTTTCATATCATACACTGCATATCTATATGTCCCATATTCTGTATTTATCAAAATTATATCATTTTTGCTAACTTTATATAGTTTTTTTAACATTTTATCAGTATTATGTCCATTAAGAATTATTGTTTTTCCTTCTCCTGGGCAATATGCTCTTGTGCTTTGTCCAACTCCATCTTTTAATATCTCTAAAGAGTTTCCAAAATATAAAGGTAAATCTATACTTACAGATGGAACTGTTATTCTGCCATATGTGCTTCCATATTCTAGTCTAAGTTTAAGTCCATTAGTCCCTAATTCAAGTTTTGTATTTTGTGTATCTCCTTCTTTTGTCGAAATTAAATCTATGTATGAATTTGCTTCACTTATATATTTTCCTGCCAATAACATAACTGTAACATATATTATTGCAATATATATTACACAACATAATAAACTTTGAATTATACTAATTACTTTATTTTTCATAATATTTACCTTTCTATGGTATAAACTGGTTAATTACATAATATAAATTATACTTTTTTATTTTATATAATCTTCTATTTTTTCTAATCTCTAATATTATATGTTTTCTTTGCTACTACAATAAATCTTCCGTTTTTTTGTGTATATTCGCATGTACATAACGTAATTAATTTATCTCCATATTTTGCTGTTTCATCGATGTTATAAACTGAATTATTTTTTATATTGTTTATATAATTATTAAATTCCTCTTCATTATTTGCTTCTATAAAGTTATAAAATTTAAAAGCACTTCCATCTATGTCTTCATTGAATTCATAAGATTTTGCGTACATTGCACCTATAACAGTATATTCACTATCACTATTCAATGTAGTAAATCTGATATCAGGATGCTCTTTGTAAAAAGCTTCACTTCTATATTTATATACCTGTTCAAACATCATATTGCTTTTATTTCTATGACCATACATTAAAAGATTAGTTGATGGTTTATCTATATCAACATCTTTATCAAGGAAAATAGAGCCTAAGTTACTAAACTTTTTCTCATAATCATGGTTTAAATAAAATGAATTGTCTTTTCCTTTTAGAACAGGATAATTAATTGTTGTATTAGGTATTTCTATCCAACCAACAATATCACTATTAGTTTTATTTAATTCTTTAATTTTTTCAATTCTTTGAGTTATTACTACTTGTGATTCATCAATTATATTTTCAACTTCTACTTTTTGCTCATTATTACTTATCGTATTTGACGTTAAAAATTCTGCTAATTCATTATATTTTATTTTCTGTTTATATAATTTATATCCTTCTATCCCTAAATAACTAACTGCCCCTATTATTGTAAGTACCAATAGTGCAATTAAGAATTTTCTTATTTTACTCATTTCTTTAATCATTTCTTATCCTTTCGTTTTACATTCACATTATAAAACACTCGTTTGTATATGTCAAGTAAAATTGTAATATTTTTATAATTTTTTATAATTATGATTTATCTTTGTATAAAAATATAAAATTGCCTTATAGCTAAAAAAGTGGAAGATTACTCCTCCACTTAATTTATTTTATAAAATTTGTTACAGAAACTATTTTTTCTTTGATAAGAAAATTATTCCTAATACTGCTATTGCTATTACACCTAGAGCAATGATGATATTAAGGTATGATACACCAGTTTTTGGTGCTTCTGTTTTGTTAATTACATTATTATTTTGTACACCTTTAACATCTTGTTTTACTACTAATGTTTTTAAATCATTGACATTAAGAGTTTCAACTACTTTTGAACCATCTTTTATTACTACAGTATTATTATCTTTAACTTCTACTGTTAGTCCTAAAAGATTTGCTGTGTTTTTAGCTAAACTTACAACACCATTCATTTTTTTAATTTCTTCAACATCTCTTACGTCTCCGATTGTTGAACAAATTGTGTTTATGTTAGATACTACGCTATCAAGTGTAGCTGATGATATATTTTTACTTTCTATTATTCCTTCAAGAGTTTGAATTCTTGATGCTTCTCCTGGGAATTTATTATTTAAATAGCTTATAAAATCTGATTTTGACATAGCATTTACTGATGATATTGATACAATGAATGACACCATTACTACAAATATTAAAGCAATTTTCATTAATTTTTTCATTATTATTCCTCCTAAATTTATCTCTAATCTTACTTATACACTTTATATTTTACTTATTTTTTTGCTTTTTGTCAATAGTTTTGGTAATATTTTTTAAAAAATTTGGTTATTTTTGTCTTTTATAACTTGTTTTGTAGTCCCGAATTTCTTTTTTTGCTATTTACATTATTTATCATATATTCTATTGTACCTTGATTTCCCATAATTATTAGTTTTTTCTTTGCTCTTGTCATACCTGTATAAAGTACGTTTCTAGTTAATAACATTGGAGCTGCATTTAGTATTGGCATTATTACTGTATCAAACTCGCTTCCTTGTGATTTATGTACTGTTATTGCATATGAATGTTCTAGTTGTTCTAAATCAGCATATGCGTAATTAGCTATTTTTCCATCTTCAAAACTTATTGTTATTATTCCTTCATAGCTGTTTATCTCTGTGATTATGCCCATTTCTCCATTAAATACGCCACTTCCATATTCTGCTTTATCCTCAATTTGCAAACTTTCCTTGTACCATTCAATATCATAATTATTTTTTGTTTGCATTATTTTGTCACCTTCTCTAAAAATTATGTCACCGAATTTTTTTTCATTTTTCTTTTTGTCTTCTGGATTGATTCTATCTTGAATTAATTTATTTAAAGTTTTTGTTCCAAGTTCTCCCTTTTTGGTTGGTGTTATAACTTGTACATCTATTTTATATAAATCTAGTATTCGTTCTTGTAAGTTTTTGGTATTATTATCGCTTATAAATTCGAAATCATCTATTGTATCTTCATCTTTATTTACTTCACCGATAAAGTCTATTCCCTCATTTACCTTATGTGAATTTACTATTATTTTACTTTTAGCTGCTTGTCTAAAAATCTTGTTTAAAGCAATGTATGGGATTTTTTTTGATTGTATTAAATCTTGTAATACATTTCCTGGTCCTACTGATGGAAGCTGGTCAATATCTCCTACAAGTACTAATTTTGTACCTTTAAATATTCCATTTAAAACATAGTTCATTAAAAATATATCTACCATTGACATTTCATCAATAATTACAATATCTGCATCAATTGGCGCAACGTTCATGTTAGGGTTTGGCTTTTCTTCAACTGCTTTTCCTATTTCAAGTAGCCTATGTAGTGTCTTTGCTTCTTCTCCTGTTGCTTCTGTCATACGTTTTGCAGCCCTTCCAGTCGGCGCACATAAAACAGTTTTCTTTCCTAAACTTTTATATATATTTATTACTGTTTTTATTATTGTTGTTTTTCCTGTTCCTGGCCCGCCTGTAATAATTGATACATTGTTATTATTAATTATATCTAAAGCTTCTCTTTGCTTTTCAGATGGTTCTATATCTATAACTTTTTTTATTATCTTGTTTAGGTCGTTTATCTTCTTTGTATTTGTGCTATTTTGCAAACCATTAATTCTTTGTGCAATATTCATTTCTGCTCTATAAAAGTTTTCTAGGTATACCCATATTTGATTTGCCATCTCTGTTTTTCCATCTACTGTTGCAATTTCTTCTCTTTCTTCTAATACTATTTTTTCTTTTGCTTGCATATCTTTTAGTCCACTTTCAACATCTTCTTCTGAAACTCCAAGAAGTGCTACTACATAGTTTATCAGATTTAACTTTAATACACATGAGTGCCCATTATATGTTGCTAAATTTAGTCCATGGATAATTCCCATTCCTACTCTTCTTAAGCTGTTTCTTTCTATTCCAATTTCTATTGCCATTTTATCTATTTGTGCAAAGTCTACTTTTATTCCAATTTCTTC
>CAQYCU010000078.1 GCA_948919095.1 uncultured Clostridia bacterium
GTAATATTAACAATCTTGCCATCATCAAACTTCTCATAAAATTGATTATCAGTAGAATCTTTATATATTACTGACAAATTTTCTTTTTTAAGTTGTTTAGTTTTTATTAATTCTCTTTTTTCGTTTAGTACTTTATCAATTAGAACTTCTGCTGATTCATCTTCTAAATTTAGCTTTACTAATTTCCCTTGTATTGCATATTGCAAAATTGATTTTTTAAGTTTCTCTTTATATAAATTATTTAATTTTTCTAATATATTATAAGTATTTTCATATTTATCAAAAATATATTCAAAGGTAACAAATTTATTTATAATTCTCTCCTGTTCGTTAAGTGGTGGAAGAGGTATTAAAAAATTTTTTAACCATCCAGTATTTAAGTTTTTTTGTGCAGCACCTTTTACATTATTGTTCACTTGTTGTTGAAACAAAAAAGATTCCATCCATAAGCAAATATATTTTTTATTCATTAAATTTAAATGATCTCTGAAAAAACCTAAACTTACAAAAATACAAAATGGTATATCATTTTCTATTATTTGAGGTTTTCCCATTGTACCTACACGCCCAAATAGTATATCCCCTTTACGAGGTTTACTACCATAAGAAGCATTGTCATAAGTTTTTTGGCTAACTTTTTTAGCTTTTGAAAAATCTATTTTTCCTCCAGAAATATCTTTAACTGATAAAAAGTATACACCGTCTTCAGTATAATCTGGTTTATAGGTAAAACCTAAATTTATTTCCTCAAAATTACCTATTCTTGTCCAACACCAACTCTCAGGAATCTCAAATGGAATCTCATCAGTAATGTCATTTACAGTACCATCTTCAAACTTCTCATAATAATGATTATCTGAAGAATCCTTATATATTTCAGAGTATTTTTCTTTTTTTATCTTTTTCTCTTCAATTAGTTTCTTTCGTTCTTCTTTTATTTTTTTCAACAATACAAAAGCTGGTTCATCATTTGGATCTTGTTTTACTAATTTTCCTTGTATTGCCAATTGAAGAATTGAATTTTTTAATTCTTGAGCAGTCATTAATCTTCCTCCAATAATTTACTTACTTCTTCTAAAATCTTATCGATTTCTGTATTTAGCTTTGCTCTTTCTTCTTGATATTTTGCTATTAATTCTTTAGGTTCTAATATTATTTCTTCTTTATGAGGGTAGCCACATAAATCCAAATTATATCCATTTTCAATTATTTCTTTTACAGAATAACATTTAGACTTATATGTTACCGATGATTCTTCATTTTCCTTCTCATCTACAATTTCTTTTCTATTATTCCACCAATTACTCACTTCGTTAAAATGTTCATTATTTATTGGTTTCGTTTTTGAAAAATTTTTATATCCTTCTGGCATATCTAATCTATAAAACCATACTTCACTTGTTGGCATAGTTTTATCAAAAAATAAAATATTTGTTGTGATAGATGTATATGGTGCAAAAACAGAACTTGGTAATCTAATTATAGTATGTAAATTAAACTCCTTTAATAGTTTTGTCTTTATATTTATTTTGGTATTATCAGCTCCAAATAAAAATCCATCTGGCAATATTACTGCTGCTCTTCCAAATGATTTCAACCTATACATAATTAGAGCAATAAACAAATCTGCTGTTTCTGATCCCCTTAAATTTGATGGAAAATTTATTAAATATTCTTTTAACAAATTTCCTCCATAGGGAGGATTCATTAATACTACATCGTATTTTTCATTTTCTGAGTAATCTTTTATATTCCTATCAAAACTATTTCTATGTTCTACTTTAGGGTTATCTATATCATGTAATAGCAAATTAGTAATACATAGTAGATATGGCAATGACTTCATTTCCACACCATATATAGAATCATTGTATAAATCTATATCCTCTGCTGTTTTCTTTTGCTCTTTTAAGTAATCTAATGCTGAAGTTAAGAATCCTCCTGTACCACAAGCAAAGTCTGCAATCTTTTCTCCTAATTTAGGTTCAATCATATTCACCATAAAATTAGTAACTGGTCGTGGTGTATAGAATTCTCCTGCATTACCAGCACTTTGTAATTCTTTTAACATAGTTTCATAAATATCATTAAATTCATGTCTTTCATTTGGATTAGTAAATTTCACTTCATCTATTATATTAATCACTTGTCTTAGTAAAATCCCATTTTTCATATAGTTATTAATATCTGTAAAAGTATATTTTACAATTGCTTTTTTTATAGGCGTATCAGCATCTATATCAAGATTTTTTAATTTAGGAAATAACTCATTATTAATAAAATTTAATAATTCTTCTCCTGTTAGTGCTTTTCCATCTTTTTTATCTACAGCCCAATTTCTCCATCTTAGATTTTCTGGAATTATTGAATTATAATTTTCATCATCAAACTCCCATTGTATTTCTTTAGCATCATATACTTTTAAAAATAAAATCCATACAATTTGCTCTAATCGCTGTGCATCACCATTTACTCCTTCATCATTTCTCATAATATCTTGAAGTCTTTTCAATATATTTCCTATTCCCATTATTATTAACTCCTAACTTGCATATAATTCATCCTCTAATTCTTCTACAGCTTCAATATATTTATCTTTTCCTCCAAATACATCGACAATTTCCATTGGAGAACCATATTCTTCAAATGGTTTAAGCTGTAAAATCTTTGTATCAGTAAGTTCTAATTCATTATTATCACTATATTTCTCTAATAAATCTTTTAAAATATTTTGTGCTATTTCTGAATATTTATATAAATATCCCTTTTTCAATACTTTATTTACTCTTTCATATCTTGTAAGTGGCTTTTTATCATAAGCAATATGTAATATCAAATCAAAATCTCCAATATCATTATTTCCAACGTCTTTTCTTAGTTCATCTAATATGACCCCCTGTTCCTTTAGTTCATCCAATATTACTTGCTTCCTATCAGTTGAATTCCATTTATTGATGAAATCATTTAAAGAGGCATATTCATTTAATATACTTCTTTTGCTAAAATCTTTTAACGACTCAGTTACTTGCTTTCCATCTTTATCATAATATGAACATATTTCATTATAGATATTAATTTCAACACCATTAACTCTAATTTTAGTATTTGTATTAACTGTTTTTCCAGGATGATTAATATTTATCTCATTATTATTTTTTGAATTAATATCATTTTTAGAATCATTTTCATTTTCAGTAGGCATTGGTTCATCTGGCTTTACTTCTTTTATAGAAATTGGTTCTCCATCAAAATCTGAATCACTAAATAATCTACTAGCATTTCTAAAATCTAAAATTGTAAAATAAGTTTTTCCATAATCATCTCTAATTCTAGTACCTCTACCAATGATTTGCTTAAATTCAGTCATTGAATTAATATTAGAATCTAAAACTATTAATTTACATGTTTTACAATCTGCTCCTGTTGTTAATAATTTGCTTGTTGTTACAATTGTAGGGTATTTTTCTTCTACATCTATAAAATTCTCTAATTGGTCTTTTCCTATTTGATTATCTCCTGTAATTCTCATAATATAATTAGGATTTTCTAGCATCATATCTGAATTTTCATTTACTAGAGCTTGTCTCATTCTTTCAGCATGTTCTATATCAATACAAAATACTATAGTTTTATTATATCTATCAGTATTTTTCAAAAACTCTGTAACTCTTTTAGCAACAGTTTGTGTTCTTTCATCTATAATTATTTTTTTATCAAAATCAGATTGATAATAAGTTTCATCATTATCTAAAATATTACCATTTACATCTGTTTTTCCTACTTCTGGTCTATATCCAACCAAATCTTTATCAAGATTAACCCTTATTACTTTATATGGTGCTAAAAAGCCATCATCAATTCCTTGTTTTAGTGAATATGTATAAATTGGTTCTCCAAAATAAGTAATATTAGATATTTCTTTTGTTTCTTTAGGTGTAGCTGTTAATCCTATTTGAGTAGCACTACTATAATATTCTAATATTTTTTTCCAATTAGAATCATCTGCTGCACTGCCTCTATGACACTCATCAACAATAATTAGGTCGAAGAAATCTCTTTGAAATTGAGTAAATATATCAGTTCCTTGTCCATCAGTAAGTTGTTGATATAATGCCATATATATTTCGAATGAGCTATCCATCTTTCTGTTTTCAATTTTTGTCATAACATTATTAAATGGTTGAAAATCTTGGGACATAGTTTGGTCTATAAGCATATTTCTGTCTGCTAAATATAATATTTTTCTCTTCAATCCAGATTGTCTTAATCTATGAATAATTTGAAATGCAGTAAATGTTTTACCAGTACCAGTAGCCATTACTAATAATATTCTTTTTTGGTTTCTAGCAATAGCCTCACAAGTTCTGTTTATTGCTATTCTTTGATAATATCTAGGTTTATTTGTTCCTGGTGCATAATAATATGGTTCATTTATAATTTTTTCCTCATCTTCTGTAATATTCTTACCTACTTTGTATCTATACCATAAATCTTCTGGAGATGGAAATTCATCCATTGAAATTTCTTGTTCTTTTCCAGTAATAAAATCATGTTCCAAAAAAGCCTTTCCATTGGTTGAATATGCAAAAGGAATATCTAATATTTTTGCATAATTCATTGCTTGTTGCATTCCTTCTCCCACAGGCAAGGTATTCTTTTTAGCTTCAACTACTGCAATTGGTTTAGAATTATTATAGTATAGTATGTAATCAGCTTTTTCCCCTTTTGCTCTTGTAGACATATTTCCTCTTACAATCACTCTTCCAGCAGTAAAATAAACTTCACTTCTAATTTGTTTTTCTAAACTCCACTTTTTCGTTAAGGCTGGTGTTATATATATATTTCTTACATCTTCTTCAGATAATTGTTCTTCTATCCCCATAAAAGTTCCCCCAAAATAAATAACTTCCGATAATTTTTATTTATCCGAAGTTATTTTATCATAAAAGCAAAAAATATTCTACATTTTGTAGTGTTTTTTTACATTTATCTCCAATTTAATTCATCCAAAAAAAATTATCATAAGGATACCCTGCCTCAATATACTTCTCAGTTAACTCCATCTTATACTTTTCTAATAATTCTAAATACTTCTGTTTAAATACATTTTTACTAATCCAATCAACACCTTTACTATAAATAATAACCTTACCATTAACTAAAAATTTATATTCCTCTAACCCACTATCACACATTTTCTTTATTGCTTTTCTAACTGTAATATCTTGTCTATTAAAATACTCACATAGTTGTTTAATCTCCATATCTTCGTTCCACCAATTTTCATTATGTTCTATTTTTAGCAGCTCTTCATACTGTTTAATTCTAAGTTTTAAAAAATCTATATCTGCATCTATCAAAGATTTTTCTTTTTGAAAATATACTTGAGTAAGCCAATAATATCCTTCAATTAAAATAAAATATTTTCTACTTCTAATTTTTTCACTTCTCCATCTACAAGTTGGATGTTTTTCTATCATAGTATCTATAGCTTTTCTTAGATCCATATGTGATATTTCTTTTCCATGTTTAGTTGTTATTCCTAGTACATGTAATCTTATCAAAATTTTATTGTATGACAGAAAAATACTATCTAAAAATTGCTCTGAATCCATATTTATTTTTCATCACTTCCTGTCTGCTTAAATATCTTAATGCTAGTTTACGAAGCATTAAGATTTAGCAAAATTTATTTTGCTTGAATATAGGTAATATTTTTTATTACCTAATATTCGCCAGCTTGGTGTCTTGACACCTTTTTCACTGTTTAGGGCAAAATGCCCTAATACCCTTTTGGCTCTCCGAGGGATATTTTTTTATTCATTTTTTATGCATCTTCTTTTAAAAATTAGGACAGGTATGCAAATATTTTTTACTTACTTGTCCTAATTTTTTCATTAATTTCTATTTACTTTTTTATAAAAATAAATTATAATTTTTATAGAAAATATTTAAAAGAGTAATCTTTTTAGTTAGTCATTGTTCCCGCAATTACTAACTTTTTTCTTTTTAA
>CAQYCU010000079.1:0-4250 GCA_948919095.1 uncultured Clostridia bacterium
TATCCAGATTATCTAGGAATGAAAGTAGATTATAAACCAACAGCAGGAGGAACATGGAGAGTATTCTACTATGATGCAAGTGGAGAGTTTGGAGATGGAGCAGGAACAATATACTTGAAGAGAGATTATGATACAACAATGACATTAAATAGTTATGTAAGTAGTGGAGCAACAGCAAATGGAGAAGCAATGATGAAACAATTAAATCCAAAGTGGGCAGCATCAGAGAATGGAAAGAAAGCAAGAGCAAATTATTTAAATAATGAAAAAGCAGCAGCAGGACTGTGTGATACTAATAATTGGACAACATACAAGACAAGTGAGGCAAAATATGCAATAGGGGGAGCACCAATAGAAATGTGGTGTAAGGCACAAAATGCATATAAGAACAAATATGATACAAGTGCAAGCACAATAGGATGCGGAATAAAGAATGCAAATGGCTATGGCTATACAATAAATGGAGGAAGCTTAGTAGATTATCAAAGTACAACAGTAGTAAACACAAGTATTCCACAAAGTGCAGTAATAGCAACAGGTTCATATCAGTGGTTGGCTTCGCCTTCGTCTACTGGCGACCTCTATGTGTGCAGTGTGTCTTCGAGCAACGTGAGCAACGACGACTATTACGGCGCCTATGGGGTCTGCCCGGTAGTTTCTCTAAATCATTAATCGTTATGTAAACCACAATATAGAGAAGCAGTAAGAAAAGGGAAAAAATAAAAATATTAGTAACACCCAAAAAAGAAAAAAGGGTGGTGGGTGGGAGCGACTCAGATTGCTATTGCCCACTAGTCTAATAGTCAAATTATAATAAATATAACATAAACAAAATACCATAAAGTATGGAAACTTCCATAATTTATGGTATTTTAATTTGTTGAATAATTAATATTGTAATATAAAATTGCTAATTTTTGTTAATATTATATTGACAAATGTAAAATAATGGTATATAAGCCAATTAAGGTGTGCCTATAGAGGAAGTATTAGAAATAACTGGTTTAACAATAGAAGAAATAAAAAAACTTTAATATAAAAAAATAGATGAATTCTGAAAACTTTCAGAATTCATCTATTAAGTTGTATGCATGTCTATAATATGTTATAATAGAACTATATTCAATTAGGAAGGACATTAACAAAAATGAAAGTAGTAGTAATTGGAGGAGGCCCAGCAGGAATGATATCAGCATATTCTTCAAAGAAACAAGGAAACGAAGTTATATTAATAGAAAAAATGGATAGTCTTGGTAAGAAGCTATTAATTACAGGAAAAGGCAGATGTAACATAACTAGCAGTGTAGAAACTATGGACGAATTTATAGTTAATACACCAGGGAACGGGCGATTTTTATATAGTGCATTTCAAAACTTCACAAATCAAGATATTATAAAACTATTAGACATTCCAACAAAAGTAGAAAGAGGAAATAGGATATTTCCAGTAAGTAATAAAGCAGAAGATGTATTAAAAGCATTATTAAAAAAGCTAGAAGGAGTTACAATTTATACAAATACTACTGCTGAAAAAATAATAGTAAAAAATCTAGTAGAAGAAAAAAAAGTATCCAAAGATATAGAAAAAAAAGCTATAGCAGAAAAGAAAAAAAATAACATAACAAAAGCAGTCGCAGTGAAAACAAATACAGGTGTAATAGAAGCAGACAAAATAATACTTGCAACAGGTGGAATGACTTATCCTGTAACAGGTTCAACAGGAGATGGTTACAGAATGGCAAAAGAATTAGGTCACACAATAACAGAACTAAAACCATCATTAGTAGCAATGACTGCAAAAGAGTCTACTTTATACATATGTAAAAAACTACAAGGATTAACTTTAAAAAATATTGAAATAACTGTTTACGAAAATGAAAAAAAAGTATATAATGATTTTGGTGAAATGCTATTTACCCATTTTGGAATATCTGGGCCAATAATACTGAGTGCTTCAGCCCACTTAGTTAGAACAAAAATGAATAATACAAAAATTCAGATAGATTTAAAACCAGCATTAAGCGAAGAAAAGCTTAATGATAGAATATTAAGAGACTTTGACAAATACAAAAATAAAGAAATAAAAAATGCTTTAAATGATTTATTACCACAAAAATTAATTCCAGTTATAATTGAACTAAGTGACATAAATCCTAATAAAAAAGTAAATGAAATAACAAAAGAAGAACGATTTAAAATGATACATAATTTAAAATGTTTAACAATAGAAATTAAAGGATACAGACCAATTGATGAAGCAATAATAACTTCTGGTGGAATATCAATAAAGGAAATAAATCCTAAAACAATGGAATCAAAGCTAGTTGAGAATTTATATTTTGCAGGCGAGATAATAGACGTAGATGCGTATACAGGGGGATTTAATTTACAGATTGCATATTCGACTGGCTACACCGCAGGATTAAATAAAGGATAGAATATGAAAACAATAAAGCAAAATGTTAGTGCAGAGATTACTGTTAAGAAATCAAAATTTATAGCAAATATTTTCAAAGTAAATTCAGAACAGGAAGCAAAAGAGATAATAGAAAAAATTAATAAAAAGTATTATGATGCAAGGCATAATTGCTATGCTTATATTGTTGAGGAAAATGGTAATAATATAGAACGATTTAGTGATAATGGAGAACCAAGTGGTACAGCAGGAGCGCCAATGTTAGACATTTTAAAGAATAAGAAACTATCAAACATTATAATTATAGTGACAAGATATTTTGGTGGAATACTCTTAGGAACAGGAGGACTAGTAAAAGCATATACAGATGCAAGTCTAGAGGCACTTAATAAAGCTGAGACTATAGAATTAGAATATGCAAGCAAATATAAAATTCAAATGCAATATAATGAACTTAAGAATTTTGAATATAATCTAAAAAGTATGAAAACAAAAATTATATCAAATGAATATAATGAAAATGTTGAAATAATATTAATAATATCTGAAGAAAATATGAAAATATTGCAAAGTAAATGTGAATTAAATAGAGTATGTATTTTAGAAGAAAATATATTACTGTAAATTTTAAAAATCTTACATATATATTAAGGTTGAATAAATGTATACTTAGAAAGGAAAAGAAGAGCAAATATGGATAATAGACCAATAGGGATGTTTGACTCGGGAGTTGGAGGTCTTACAGTATATAAAGAAGTGAAAAAAGCATTTCCAAATGAACAGATAATATATGTAGGTGATACAAAAAGATTTCCATATGGTTCAAAGACAAAAGAAAATATAATTAATGCATCAAAAAAATGTGTTGACTTTTTAATAAGTGAAAATGTAAAAGAAATAATAATAGCATGTGGTACAGCAACGAGTAGAGCTTTGGATACATTAAAAGCAACATATGATATTCCAATAACAGGCATAATAGAGCCAACAGTAAGCTATATAAAAGAAAAAAATTATAAGAATATAGGAGTTATAGCAACTAGAGGAACAATTGAAAGTAACAGCTGGAAAATAAATTTAGAGAAAAAGATTTCAGACGTGAATGTATACAATCAAGAATGTCCTCTTCTAGCGCCAATGGCAGAAGAAGGATGGACAAAAAATGAAGTTGCTAAATTAACTATAAAAGAATATTTAAAAAATTTTGAAAACAAAAAATTAGATGCACTTATATTAGGATGTACACATTATCCATTATTTGAAGCTATTATAAAACAATATTTGCCAGATGTAGAAATAATAAACACTGGAAAAGTAATAGCGAATAAAATGGAACAATCAAAAGAAAAAACAAAAGAGAATATTACAAAAGAAGATAAAATTTTTATAACAGATACCCAATGCAATTTTGAAGCCGTTGCAAAGAAGATACTAGAAAAAGATATTAAAATAGAGGGAATTGATTTAGGGTAGAGATAAAAATTTGTATGAAACAATTAAAATTATATAAAAAAGTAATAATCTCCAATTAACAGAATATTAATTAATTGGAGGTAAATTTATGTTCATTATTTTTAACAAAGATAAGATTTTATCATACCTTATTTCAATTAGTACAGTGGCAATACTATTAGTTTTATCATTTGCAATAACCAAAAACAATGAAGAAATACTCAGAACTTCAACAAATGCATTAATGAACAACACACTACATGTTCAAAATGTAGATAATAAAAGTAACAATAGTATTACAACAATGACAAATATTGCTAATGAAACTCAAAAAGGGTATAGTGAAGCAAAAAATGCACATAATAATTAATGGTTAAAAATA
>CAQYCU010000079.1:4350-5566 GCA_948919095.1 uncultured Clostridia bacterium
TCAAAAAGGGTATAGTGAAGCAAAAAATGCACATAATAATTAATGGTTAAAAATAGAAATATTACAAAATTATTACAAAAATAAAAGTTTTTTAACTTTTTATGTAGACAAAATGGAAAAAACATGATATAATGAAAAAGATGTACAAAAAAATTAAGAGAAACACAATAGATAACGATTATTTAGGGAGGAAAATAAGTTGGAAACAAATTTTTTAGAAAACAACAACTTAACATTAGTTGGAAAGATTACAGAAGAAAAGAAATTCAGTCATGAAATATATGGAGAAAAATTTTATACATTTGGTTTAAGCGTACCACGTCTAAGCGGAAACGCAGATGTAATACCAATTACAATTTCAGAAAGATTATTTAAGGAAGATGAACTTGTAGTTGACAAAAAAATTAGAATAAAAGGACAATTCAGATCTTATAACAGCTATGAAGAAAGCAAAAACAGATTAATACTTACTGTATTTGCAAAAGATATTGAATTTTTAGAAAGTCAAGAAGAGATAGTAGCAAGTAAAGATTTAATTTCAAATGAAGTAATATTAATAGGATTTATATGTAAGACACCTATTTATAGACAAACACCATTTGGAAGAGAAATAACAGATATACTACTTGCAGTAAATAGAGCATATAACAAATCTGATTATATTCCATGTATAGCATGGGGAAGAAATGCAAGATTTTGTTCAAAAATGCCAGTTGGTACCGAAGTTAAGATAACTGGAAGAATTCAATCAAGAATATATGAGAAAAAGCATGATGATGGAACAACAGAGTCTAGAGTAGCATATGAAATATCAATAGCAAATCTTGAAACTATTGATGAAAAAAATCAAGATATTGAAAACCAAGTTTCAGATGATGGAGAGATAAAAAGTGAGTAATTATAAAAAATATAACCTCTATGGAGGTTATATTTTTTATAGATTAATATGAAAATTAATCAGTAAAAGTAAATTCATCTTTAAATTTTTCTTTAAATATCTCAAAAACTCTATTTAACACAGCTTCATCTTCAACAGAAACATAAGACTCTTCATCTTCAGAATCAGTTTTTTCTAGTTTTAAAATAACAACTTCACCATCTTCATCAGAATCATCTTCTTCAGTAGGTAATAAAACAACATATTCTTCTCCATCTAATTCAATTAAATCTATAAATTCAAATTCTACGTCATTTCCATCTTCATCAGTCATTGAAA
>CAQYCU010000080.1 GCA_948919095.1 uncultured Clostridia bacterium
ACATATCTGCTTTTCTTACAAATCTACCCTCACTATCCATTACTTCTAATGAACATAGTAAATAATAACTACTGTCTGCTTCAAAAGCTAAACGATTTCCTCTACTGTTTATAATTCCATACTTTTTTACAAAACTATCATAAATTCTATTTAATTTAGCTTGAGATACTTTAATATTTTCTTCTGGATAATCTTCTGTTTGCAAGTTTATTAACTCTCTTACACAATCACGAAGTTCAATCATCCCTTTGATTCTACTTATAGTAGTTATAGGCAAATCTTGTTCTGCCATTATGCTATTTTCTCTAAAATATACTTTCCCATCAACAATACAATAAGAAAAATTTTTAACACTAGGATCTGCTGGGATTGTTGTTTCTTCTCTTTCTTCAATATCTCCTATTTCATAATCAGTTATTTCTCCATTTATTTTTTCTACTGCTTCATTCAATAATGTTTTAAGTTCTATTCCATCATAAGGTTTGCATACCGAATCCATACCAAAACGAGTTGACTCCATAACCATTTCGCCTAATATCATATCAGGATTATCTACAAAATATTTATTCATTGTAATTCCGTTTTCATCAGTATCCAAATAAACCCAGTCTGGCATAATATCAGTCATATTTTCTCTTTTTTTCAAAAAGATAATGTCTGATGTTACTTCTGTTCCTGCATTTTTTGAAAAAGTATTATTAGGAAGTCTAATAGCACCTAAAAGTTCTGCTCTTTGTGCAATATACTTTCTTACTTCTGAATTTTGCTTGTCCATTGTTCCTTTTGAGGTAATAAAAGCAATTACTCCACCTGGTCTTACTTTATCTAAAGTTTTTCCAAAAAAATAATCATGAATTAAAAATTTATTTTTGTCATATTTTCTATCATTTACTTTAAAATCTCCAAAAGGTACATTTCCGAATTGCAACGTCAAAAAAGCTATCTGGCAATTCTACTTTTTCATAGCCATTAACTGCTATTGTAGATTTTTGATATAATTGCTGTGCTATCCTTCCAGATATAGAATCAACTTCAACTCCATACATCTTACAATTTTCAAGTTCTGTTGGTAGCATTCCAAAAAAGTTTCCTACTCCACAAGATGGTTCTAATATATTTGCTTCTTTTAGCCCCATATTTTGCAATATTTCATACATTGCATTTATTACAATAGGTGGTGTATAAAAAGCTGTTAGTGTAGAACTCCTAGCATTTCTATATTCCTCTTCATTTAATAAATTCTTTAAGGTATTATACTCATTTGACCAACTACTATTATTTTCATCAAATGCTTGTTGCAAACCACCCCAACCAATATATTTTGATAATATTTCTTGTTCTTCTTTAGTTGCATATCTATTTTCTTGTTCACATTTTTTTAACACTTTAATTGCTTCAATATTTCTTTCAAATTTTTCTCTTTGTGTTCCAATCCCTAAATTGTCATCTGTAATTTTATAATTATTTCTATCTTCTAGTGCTACTTCTGGATGTAATATAAAATCTTGGATTTTATTTCTTACTTTAGTAAAGTTAGGTTTTATATCTTCCTTTGGAAAATTCTTCTCATTTTTATAATATAAGTTTTCAAATGTTAAAATGCTTTCTTCTCTAAAAATAGGATAATTTATTTGTAAGTCTAATAAACTTATTTTTTCATTTTCTAGGTCTATTTTATCAATTCTATATTTTCTATCAGATTCTAAATAAACTTCTTGACCAACTTTATATGGTTTTTCTTCTTTACTTTCCGTTTGCTTTTCTTTTGATATTTCTTCATTATTATCTGTTAAGCCTAATACTTCATCACTAAATATCTTTTTAGCTGCTTCAAAATAGTTAATATCATTTATATTGTCTTTAGTTACTATTGCAAATACATTCTTAGTCAAATCGGCTTCAAAATCATACTTACTTAAATCACGAACAGTAACATATGCTTTTTCAAACTTTGTATCTTTCAATGCTTCTTTAAATTTATTAAGGTCTGCTTTTGTAAATACTCCTTGTGTAACCCAGTATAAATCTCTATCCATTTGTTCGTAATTTTTGAATCTCATATTATATGGTATATTATTCTCAAATTTTTCTGAATCAAAATCATCTTGTTTTTCTGTTAGAATTACATCCTCTGAAACTTCTAATTCATTATCTATGTTTGAATTTTCTTGTTCATTAATAGATATATCTTTAACTTTCAAATGGTCATTTGAATAATTATCTTGGACTTTTCTTTCAAATTCTTCAAAATTCATTTGTTTATTTAATAATGGAAATTTAGGATCATATAATGTAACTGTATTATCACTTATTCCTGCAATTTCATATTCATCTGCCCCAATATAGACAGTATCCCCTAAATGATATTCATATTTAGGTGGTTTTTCTTCTATATTTTGTTCTTTATTATCTTCTAATAACTGTTTTTTACTTTCTTCTAGTTGTTCATCTAACTCTTTTTGTTTTAGCCAGTTTGAATATTCTTCTTTTTCTTTAGGATTTAAGTATCTGTCTGCTTTTATGAGTTCTCTTATTCTTTTTTCAACTTTATTCCATGCTAAAGTAATTGTAGGTGAATCATCTTTGTATCCTCTACTTAAAGTTATTCCTTTTCCGTTATAATCAATTCCTATTCTTGTTCCAATATGAATTGAGCTACTACCACCCCATCCATATTCGTTTTTAAGAAATTTAATATTTTCTTCAGTAGAAAGACTATTTTCAAATTGATTATAAATTCTCATTTTGCTTTCTTGAACATTTCCTCCACCTTGTAGGGCATAGTCAATTATTTCTTGAGTAAAAGAAAAAGTAGGAGCATTTTCGGCTTCTACTTGTAAAATCTGCATTTGGTCTGAATAACTTAATACTGGTTTATGCAAATCATTAAATTCATTTACTAAAATAAGTCCTTCTATATATTCTGCAACTATTTCCCATTTATAATAAACTTCTGCTGTTCTGTTCAAATAATTATCTTTCCATAAATGTAATACATTTTCATAAGTCTTATATCCTAATCTTACATCATCAATTACAATTTCAGTATATGCATCATTAAATACTTGTTTTATATATTCTACTCTTTCATTTATACCTAAGTGTGTTTTGTAAAATTCTTTAATTTCATTTTTTGTTACACTTAGATTTTGAATATTACTTAACAATGCACTTGTATATTTATCTTGTAGAAAATCTTTATCAGTTTTCATTTCTTCTTTAGTTAATATTCTTCTTTTATAGGTATTTTCTTCTAAATGTAAATTAGTTCGTTCGCTACTATCTCCTCTGCTGTCATCCTGTAATTGTTTAGAAGTCCCACCCATTTCATTTGGTCTTTGGCTTTTAGTTCCTCTGTTACTCCATCCTGGTTCTTCATTTGCTCTACTAGGTTCTCTACTCTCTGTCTTGCTTGTTCCTGTATTTGTGTTAGATGTTCTGTCAATTTTTGGTTCATTACTAAAATTGTCAATTCGTGGTTCTTGTGATTCTTTAGATAATTGTATCTCATTAGAGAATATTTCCCTGCTGGTATTTTCTCTTTCTTCATCACTAGATTTGGCATATAATATTCGCCCTGTTTCGTGTAACTTATTTTCTCTACCATCTTCAATTCCTCCTTTGATTTTTTCATTATCTTTAGAATATATTTCTTTATCAATATTTTCAATTGTACGATTTCTTAATTTTTCACTTTTTTGCAAACTTGCAACTGTTCTTGCAATTTCTCTTAATCCCATTTCAGCTATATCACTTACACTTGCACCTAATGTTGTTAAAAGTTCTTGATTATTAAAATATTTAATAAATGTAAATTCTTGTGTTTGTATTTCTTCTCTTGCATTTATTCCACATCTTGTCATTATCATATAACTTACACTTGCCCAAGTAGTTGTCATGAATATAGATTTTATTTCTTCATCTGTCATATTTTCCAACATTGAATTAGCTTTATGATTTATTATTGATGTTAAATAGTCCTCCATATTATCTACTACCATATTATAACTTGCATTAATTATTGCTTGTGCTAGTGATTCTTTTGAATCTATATCTCCAAAATTTGCTTCTAAACTTTCAATTATATCTTGTTCATATTCTTCTTTTATTGACCATAATTTGTATTCAGTATTATTGTAATTATGAGTATCTGATAAGTCAAATACTAATTTGAATGGATATTGACTATATGGATTTTTATCAAAAATATATATTGGCTTTGTTCCACTATTTACCCATCTTTTTAGCTTTTTATTCCATTCTTCCATTGTTGCACATGCTTTTGCATCTGGTCTTTGAGAATATATTAGAATTTGATCATCAAAATTATATTTAAAGTTCCATGAACTACTATCTAAAAACCTTTGCCAATTTTCCTCACTTTGTGAAATTTCATTTATTACTTCTTTATAGAGTTGTCTTGTTTCTTTAATCTTTCCCAAACTATTCCTCCTCTATATTTATTGTCTTTTCATTTTCTTTGTATAATCTTCTTCTACTTGTAATATATTATCAAATGCAGAAAGTAATAATACTATTAATTCTGCTGCTTCCTTTTGAAACAAACCAATATCTATTATTGATATTTCTCCCTCTTCATCTTTTTGTGGTATAGAATATCTTAATAATAAATCCTTTAAATTACTAGCTCTTTGTTTCCATTCTTCTGTTACAATATTTTCTTCTTGAAATGTTAATATAGACATTAATTTATTAAAGTTTCCTTTATTTACAATAAATTTTACTGATGGTTTTTTATAATGTTCTATCACTTTTTTCACTCTCCTCTTCTATTTCTTTTCCAGCTAAAAATTCTACTATTTTCTTTTTAATTACTGCATTTCTAAAATCCATAATAAAACTCTTTTCTACTGGTGTAAATTCTTTATCAATTTTATCTAGGTTATCCCATTTTAAATTTCTAAACTGTTTTGTTGTTGTTATATCCTTTTTAAATAATTTCTCCAATGTTTTTAATGTTTGATTTAGTGTGTATTTTGGCATTGTTCCTCCTTAAAACAATTAAGGGCAACTAATTATTTTTAGTTACCCTTTTTCTATATTTTTATTTATGGTTTAATTTTTTCTTTTTTAGTTCGTAAACTCCAACTCCTGTTAAAGCTATTGTTGAAATTGCAAGTATTGAAATCCATATTATCATATTACTGTTATCTCCTGTTTTTGGTGTATCTACTGGTGTATTGTAAAATTCAAAAGTATATACTGAATCTTCTCCCTCTACTTTTGTATCATCAATAAATACTCCTTTGTCATTCATTTCAACTTTTATTACTTTATCAGATAGTACATAACCTTTTGGAGCAATTAATTCTTTAATATAGTAAGTTCCATATCTTAAATCTTCAAATAAAACTGTTCCATCATCTTTGTTTGATTTAACTTCTTTTATAAGTTTTGTGCATTCTGCATCTTCATATATTCCAAAAGTAAATTTAT
>CAQYCU010000081.1 GCA_948919095.1 uncultured Clostridia bacterium
AAGGCTATAATATCTAGAGCTTTCATCACTATTTATGTTACTCCTTTCTTAGTTTATTAATTTTAGTTTGTACAGAAAGAAATTTTTTATTCAACATTTTTTTATATTTTTTTTTAATAAAACATAAAAATCATTGAAAATACATATGTAAGTTCAATGATTTTTAGTTTTTATACTTTTTACTAAATTATTTTTGCTTAGTCGTTTTTACAAAGTTCCATGAATCTTTGCACATATCTTCAATATTTTTTTCTGCTACCCAACCAAGTTCATTTCTGGCTTTTGTAGGGTCTGCATAAAATATTGGTAAATCTCCTGCTCTTCTTTCGGTGTATTCATATGGAACTTCAATATTATTTGTTTTTTTGAAAGTATCAACTATTTCTTGTACTGTATATGGAGTTCCTGTTCCTAAATTGTAAACATATAGTCCATTTTTTTCACTATTTAATTTTTCAAGAGCTTTTAAATGACCTTTTGCTAAATCTACTACATGTATGTAATCTCTTGCTGCTGTACCATCTTTTGTGTCATAGTCATTTCCAAATATGTTCAAATGGTCAATTTCTTTATTCGCTACTTTCATAATAAATGGCATTAAGTTATTAGGTATGCCTTTTGGGTCTTCACCAATTAGTCCACTATCGTGTGCTCCTATTGGATTAAAGTAACGTAATATACTTATATTCCAACTGTTGTCTGCAAAATAAATATCTTCTAGCATTTTTTCAATTATAGCTTTTGTAGTTCCATATGTACTTGTTGTTTCTCCTCTTTTCATAGTTTCAACATATTTAACTGATACTTGTTCTCCATAAACTGTTGCTGAAGAGCTGAATATTATTTTTTTGCAATTATATTTTCTCATTGTTTCTAAAAGTGTTATAGTTCCAATTAAATTATTTTTATAATATTCTAATGGTTTTTCAACAGATTCTCCAACTGCTTTTAATCCAGCAAAATGAATTACTGATTCAATATCTGAATTTTCTTCAAATATCTTTTGTAAGTTTTCTCCATCTAATAAGTCAACTTGATAAAATTTAAAATCTTTTCCTGTTATTTGTTTTATTTTGTCTATTGTTTCGATTTGACTGTTTATTAAATTATCTACTATTACTATTTCTTCTCCTGCATTTAACAATTCAACTGCTGTGTGTGAGCCTATATATCCAGCTCCTCCTGTTACTAAAATTGACATGATTTTCCTCCCTTTCTCTCGCTTTCGCTTGCTACTCGCCCTCCAAGATTTTTCTCTGAAAAATCTTGTTTGGCATTTTTTTTATTTTAATTAATCTCTTCTTTTACTCTTTCTACTATTGAAGTAGCTGCTATTCCAAAATATCTCATTAAATCACTTGGTCTACCTGAACGTCCAAAACAATCTGGAATTCCTAGTTTTAATAATTTTTTAGGGCATTTGTTACAAAGTACGTCAGCTATTGCGGTTCCAAGTCCACCAATAATGTTATGGTCTTCTACTGAAAATAACATTTTAGTTTCATTAGCACATTTTAAAATTACGTCTTCATCAATAGGTTTTATTGAATACATGTCAATTACTCTCACATTTATATTTTCATTTTTTAATGTTTCTTGTGCTTTTATGCATTCCGCTACAACGTCTCCTGTTGCAAATATTGTAGCATCTTTTCCATCTCCTATTTGTTTAGATTTTCCTATTTCAAAGTCTTCTCCATCTTTATAAATAACTGGTGTGTTCATTCTACTTAATCGCATATAAACTGGTCCTTCATATTTTGCAATCTCCTTTACTAATGCTTTTGTAGATATGTCATCTGATGGAGATATTACTGTCATATTTGGTAAACTTCTCATTAAGCTAATATCTTCTAACATTTGATGAGTTGCCCCATCTTCTCCTACCGTAATTCCACTATGTGTTCCACATATCTTTACATTTAGGTTTGGATATGCAATACTTGTTCTAATTTGGTCATAGCATCTACCTGTTGCAAATGCTGAAAATGTAGATGCAAATGGTATTTTTTCACATGCGGCTAATCCAGCTGCAGTCCCTACCATATCAGCTTCTGCAATTCCATTTTGTATAAATCTATTTGGATATTTTTCTTTAAAATATTCTGTTTTTGTTGATGAATCTATGTCTGCATCTAATACTACAACTCTTTCATCTTCTAGTTCTGCTAATGCTCTTCCAAAACTTTCACGAGTTGCAATTAATTTTTCATTATCCATTTTATATCTTTCCTTTCTTAATGTACAATACCAAAACGTAATTATTTTTTAACTTTTATATAGACAATTCTTCAATAGCCTTCTTATACTCCTCATCATTAGGTGCTTTTCCATGCCAGTTTGGATTGTTTTCCATAAATGATACACCTTTTCCTTTTATGGTTTTTGCAATAATTGCTGTTGGCTTATCTTTACACATTTTAGCTTTTGCAAAAGCATCTAAAATTGCTTCAATATTATGTCCATCAATAATGTTAGTATTAAATCCAAAGCATCTAAATTTTTGTTCAATATCTTCATTATTCAAGTTCTTTATCTCTTCTGTTTTCCCCGTTAGTTGAAGATTGTTGCAATCTACTATTACACATAAGTTGTCTAGTTTGTATTTGCTTGCTGTCATTGCTGCTTCCCAAATCTGTCCTTCTTGTAATTCTCCATCACCTAATATGCAATAAACTCTATTTCCCATTTGGCCCATTTTTGACGCTAATGCCATACCATTTGCAACTGATAATCCTTGTCCTAAAGAACCTGTTGTCATATCTACACCTAAAACTTTATTCATATCTGGATGTCCTTGTAAATTACTTGATAAATTCCTAAATGATACTAGCTCTTCTTTAGGAAAATATCCTTTTTCTGCAAGAACTGCATATAATGCAGATGACGCATGACCTTTTGATAATACTAATCTATCTCTTCCTTCTGCTTTTGGTTCTTTTTCGTCTGTATGCATTTCATTAAAATACAATGATGTTAAGATATCAGCTATTGAAAGTGAACCACCTGGATGTCCTGATTTTGCATAATATATTTGTTGTATTATGTTCATTCTTACTCTTTTTGCTATTTTTTCTAAAGCTTCAATTTTAGTTATTTTCATATACTTACTAGAATGCGTTTGCATTCCTTCTCCCTTTTTTATTTTGATTTTTATAAATCAAGTTCGTACTTAGTATATCAAACTTATTTTTAAATTGCAAGGAATTATTTATTTGATAAATATCGGGTCTAAATTAATTCCCAATCTTGCTCCCTTATTAACATAAACTCTGTTAATTAAAGTTTTTAAGTCAGTGAAGAATTGCTTCATTTCATCATTATTTGTTTCATTTATAAGACCTATATTTTTTCCTTCAAAGTTTTCAATTTTCCCAATCTCATTTGTAAAATTTATTTGGTCTTCATATGCATATACTATGTTTTTAATTCCTGAAGTTTGAGTTATTGTCATTTTGTTTTTTATATTATTATCTTCTATTGTTCCACTTTGACTATAATCAATGGTCAAGTTAAATCCAGAATCTTTGTCATTTTTATATTGCAATATATATCCTGCTTTATTTTTAGTAATCTTTATTGTCTTATCATTTATTTTTACAGAACACATTTCCATATTTTCATTTTTAAAATGGTTTATTATTACTTTTGTATCACCATATGTTATCTCGGTTCTAATATTCTTTTGTTTGTATTCATATACAACCATATTAATTGGTTTTGCATTGTTATTATCTTTTTTTAATTCTTCTATTTTATTTTTCATTAATTCATTTAAGCTGTTTATATTAGTGTATTCCTCATTTAAGTTCAGTAGCACACACTTTGAAGTTAGATAGTCCATTAATATACTATCTTGTGATATTTTTGTAAGTAAGTTTATTTGTAGATTTGCACTTTCTTTGGTATCAAGAGTTAAAGAGTACGCATTTGTGCTATAAGTTTCATCATTTATTTTTACTTTTTTTCTTCCCTCTTTTTTATATGCTGTTGTTGGAACATTATTTTTCATTATATTCAAACAGTCTTGAAGTTTTGTTTTTTCAACTTTTGTTGTTTCAAATATTTTGTCTATATTAAATGTTTTTAATTGATTTGGAATTAATAATGTACCCTCTATTCCAAAGTTCTTTGCAATTCTTTTTAAGTCAGTGTTTTCTATTACAACATATCCTTGTGTTATATCATCACATGAAAAGCCTAAACGGTTCTTGTTTCTTATTAAGGATATTTTTTCTAGTGTTTCTTGTCCATTATTTATTGTAATATCTGAACTCATTTTTTCATTTAATATATCATTTTTTTCATAAATTGTAAGCTTAATTTTGTCTAGTATCTTACTGTCTGCAATGTTTGAAGATGATTGAATTGACATGTTTGAATTTCTAATATAGGCTGTTGTTTTTTTCTTTGTCATATAATCTGTATAAGTATTTTCTTTCAATAAATTTAAAGCCTCTGGAATATCATCAAAATATCGCAAAAATGCACTTCTTTTTGTTCTAAAAAAGTCAGTTTTTAAAAACAAAAATAGACCTAATATAGTTATTAGGCATATTATTGTTAAAATTGTAATTAATATCCAGTTATGCTTTTTCTTCATTGTTTATCTCCATTTCATTCACTAATTCGTTGCTTCATTACTTCATACATAACTATTCCTGCCGATACTGAGGCATTTAGTGAATTTATTTTTCCCCTCATTGGAATTTTTATCAAGAAATCGCAGTTTTCCTTGACTAATCTGCTCATTCCAAATCCCTCACTTCCAATTACAAGTGCAACTCCTGAGTTATACTTTTGTTCATTGTAATATTCTTTAGCATCCATATCTGTTCCATAAACCCATATGTCATTTTCTTTTAAATATTTTATAGTTTCTGTTAAGTTACTTACACGTGCAACTTTCATATATTCTACTGCTCCTGCTGAAGTTTTGTTAGTAGTTGCATTTACTAACGCTGACCTTCTTTTAGGTATTATAATTCCATGTACACCTGCACATTCAGCTGTTCTAATAATTGAACCTAAGTTATGATTATCTTCAATTCCGTCTAGTATTATTATAAATGGATTTTCATTTTTGCTTTTTGCATCTTCAAGTATATCGTCAACGTCACAGTATGCAAATGGTGGAACAATAGCTATAACTCCTTGGTGCTTTCCTGTTTCACTCATTTGGTCTAACTTATTTTTCTCAGTTTCAACAATTACTACTCTTTTTTCTTTTGCAAGTTTTATTATTTCATTTATTGAGCCCTGTCTTTCCCCTTTTTGCACATATAACTTGTTTATATCTTTTCCTGA
>CAQYCU010000082.1 GCA_948919095.1 uncultured Clostridia bacterium
TTTTGACCATATATTTCTATATTATAGTTTATGTCAATTATATTATTATTGTTTCCAACATAAATATTTTTTACTACATTTTTCGACATATTTCCTTGTAAATTTGCATAATAATTAGAAATTTTATTTTTTCCGCCAAGTTCTATTAAATTATAATCTATTTTTGCTTTATCCTCTATAGTATTTTCAACTGCAATAAAACTGTTTGAATTTTCATTTAACATATTTAAAATTGTAATGCTTCCATTTGAATTTTTACTTGCCCTTGTTGTTTGTTTTAAATAGTGAAATTGCTCATTTTCATCGTTACTTATATACTTTATAATAAAATCAGCTTTTGAATTTTCTTCATAATTTATATTTATGTTTTCAATTAATGCAGTGTTATCTTCATCTAAACTAAATTCTATAATTACTGGCTCTTTTATTATTACTTTTTCAGGAATTCTAATACTTATTCCATAGTTTTGTTTTGCTTCTATTCCAATTTTACTTGTAAGTTTTTTATTTTCTGTTATTATGTCAAAATTTTCAATCTCTAATTTGTCTACTTCTGTCGACATTATTAGAAAATTGTCATAATTTCTAACTGTTGGAATATTAATATCAAGCTTTATATTATTTATTCCATAATTATTTGATGTTTTTAATGGTGTGTCATTTAAAATATACTCCATAATCTTCTCCTTTACCCAATAGAGCCTTCAAGTTCCAAATTAATAAGATTATTCATTTCAACAGCATACTCAAGTGGTAAAACCTTTGAAATTGGTTCTGCAAAACCTCTTACTATCATTGCTTTCGCTTCTTCTTCTGATATACCTCTTGACATTATATAAAATATTGCTTCATCTGATATTTTTCCAATTTTCGCTTCATGTGAAAATTCAGTATCATCTGTTTCAATATTACATACTGGAATTGTATCAGAACGTGACATGCTGTCTAACATTAAGGATTCACATGATACTGTAACTTTAGAATTTGTAGCATTGCTTTTTACATGTGTATTGCTTCTAAATGTACATATACCTCCATTTTTTGATATAGATTTAGAATTTATAACTGAAGAAGTATGTTTAGCATTGTGTACAACTTTTAAGCCTGTATCTAGGTTTTGTCCTTTTCCTGCAAATGAAATTCCTGTAAATTCACATTTTGCATTTTCTCCATTTAAGATGCTCATTGGATATAACATTGATATTTTAGAGCCAAATGAGCCTGTGACCCATTCTATAGTTCCATTTTTTTCAACTATAACTCTTTTCGTATTTAAGTTTAGCATATTTTTTGACCAGTTTTCTATTGTTGAATAACGTAAAAATGCATTTTCTTTTACAAATAATTCTACACATCCAGCATGTAAATTTGTTTCATTATATTTTGGTGCAGAACACCCTTCTATAAATTGAAGCGATGCTCCTTCATCAACAATTATTAGTGTATGTTCGAATTGTCCTGCACCTTTTGCATTAAGTCTAAAGTATGATTGAAGTGGTATGTCTACTTTTACGCCTTTTGGCACATATACAAATGAGCCTCCTGACCATACTGCATAATGAAGTGCTGAAAATTTGTGGTCTGATACTGGTACACATTTCATAAAATATTTTTTTACTATTTCAGGATATTCTTTTACTGCTGTATCAAAGTCTGTATATATTACTCCTTGTTTTACTAGTTCTTCTTTTATACTGTGATATACTATTTCAGAATCATATTGTGCTCCAACTCCTGATAGCGATTTTTTTTCCGCTTCTGGTATTCCAAGTTTGTCAAAAATATTTTTTATATCTTCTGGAACATCTTCCCATGAATTATTTATTTTTGTTTTTGGCTTAACATATGTTGCAATTTTATCCATATCAAGTTCACTTAAGTCAGGGCCCCAGTCTGGAAGTGTGAGTTTGTTATATACTTCAAGTGCTTTAAGTCTTAGCTCTAACATCCACTTAGGCTCTTCTTTTTTCTTTGATATTTCTTCTATGATTTCTGCATTAAGTCCGCTCATTTTTGTTTCATAGTTTTCTTTATTTTTTATGTCATAAATGTTTGTATTAAGCTCATCAATATTTGTTTTGCTCATTTATGTTCTCCTCTTTAATATTTTTTAATCTTCCATATCACAATCCACAGTAGTTTTTAAAGGTATAGTAGTTTGCTTTGCTAAATAATCTTCAAGTTTTTGAGATACTTCACTATCACACATATAGTCTTCTTTTGATACCAATAGTCCTTGATATCTCATTCTTGATTTTATCCATTGTTGGTATTCTAAAAGTGGTGTATAAAATATTGTATCCTTTAGTCCATCTGTCAAGTCATTAATTCTCGTTTTAACTAATTCTATTCCCCCTCTTTTCTTAGCATCCATAATAAGAAATTTTATACTTTCTGCAGTTGCAATATCTGGATGTACATAAAAAGCATTTAAAATAATATTTATATCTTCTTCTGGTATATCCATATACATATCTTGTATACTAGCTAAAGCTTCAATAAACTTCTTTCGTCCATCTGTTGTTACGTTTTTGTTCCCATTTAGTTCCATGTCATCTTCTTTTTTTGCAACTTTTCTATATTTTCTATAATTAGTAATAGCAACTATTCTATTTTTTTGTTCTTCTGCTAATTCTTTGTTTGAGGCTTTCTTTGCTTGTTTTGGCGTTGAGCTTGGTTTTACGTTTTTTCTTGAGCTTTTTAATTCTGCAATTTCATTTAATTCTTTTTTTGTAAACCATATTTTATTAAATTTTGCTTCCTCTATTAATTTATTAAGAAGGCCTGTACTACATCCCATTAATCTTGCACATTCTCTTAATGATTTTCCCTCTTTAAAAAGTGCTTTAAAAGTTTCTATTTGTTTTCTTCTTTCTGCTTCCTTCGCAGCAAGCTTTGCTTTGTCTTTTTCTCGATGTTTTTTATTCAATTCTTTTATTATAGGTAAAATTTCCCTTTGTCTTTCTCTGCTTCTTTCTTCTAGAGCTTGTTGCATATGTATCAAAGGTCTTTCGTCAAAATTATCTACATTTTGTAAAAAGTCTTTATTTATCATTTATAATACCTCTTATTTTTCTTTAATTACTTCCTATTTATAAATTGGCTTTTTTATATTTTTCATATCCACTTTCTTCAATTTCTTCTGCAAGTTCTTGAGTCCCAGTTTTTACAATTTTTCCATCTATTAATATATGTACATAATCAACTTTTAAACTGTGTAAAATTTTTGTATTGTGAGTAATTATTAATATTGCATTTTCATTGTTTTTAAACATTTCGATTCCTTTTGAAACTGTTTTTATTGCATCAACATCAAGTCCAGAGTCTGTTTCGTCAAGAATTGCAAGTTTTGGGTTTAATACAAGCATTTGTAAGATTTCATTTTTCTTTTTTTCTCCACCTGAAAATCCAACATTCAAACTTCTTTCCATATTCTTAGAGTTCATATTTAACTCTTCCATATATGTTTTTACTTCTTCTTTAAATTTCAAGATTTTCACTGGTTTTCCAGTTGTTTGATTTTTAGCATATTTTAAAAAGTTTGTAACTGATATTCCTGGAATTTCTTCTGGTGATTGAAATGACATAAATATTCCTTTTTTTGCTATTTTGTCTGTTTTTACGTCATTTATATTTTCACCTTCAAACTCTATATTTCCTTTAACTTTTTTATAATTTGGATTATTTAATATTGCATTTGCAGTTGTTGTTTTTCCTGAGCCATTTGGTCCCATTATTACATGGATTTCCCCTTTTTTTATATTTAAGTTTATTCCTTTTAATATTTCCTTCTCTCCTGCATTTACATATAAATCTTCTATTTTTAATAATTCCATTATTGTATTTCCCTTCATAAATAAATAGAAATGTTAGATTAATCTAACATTTCTATAATACCACTATTTGTGGGGTTTGTCAATATCTCGATTACAACTCACTTAAAACCTTTGCTAAATACTTCATTGAATTCATACTCTCCTCTAAGGTATTACCCGTTGAGCCAATTTCAATAATTGTCGTAGCCTTAGTTATATGTTGATTATATTCTGAATTTCTCAAAATAATTGGCTTAAATAGTCCGTGGATACAATTCATTAGCTTTTTGTTGAACTTTAATAGCAAATTTTAAATTAGCATTCCAATTAGAATGAATTGGGTTTGAACCATTTGATCCAATGACAAACATTATTTGTGAAGCATATTCCTCTCCAATTTTTACCTTTGGAGCATATGTAGAATCAGCAATGGCATCTCTATGTAAATCAAATATAATATCCATATCAGTATTAGTTCTAAGCATTCCCTCAGCTGTAAGAAGTGACCTAGAGTATGAACCATTATAGGCTGGATAATCATGTAAAGTTTTGTCATGTACTACCTCAATATTGTATGATTTTAGTTGATTTTCAAGTTCATCTCCAACTTTTGCAACTGAATAGTTTAAATCTGTTGTTCTAAAGTTCCCAGTCATTTCATAACTATACATTTCACTGGGAGTATAGCTCTCACAAGTATGTGTATGATATATTCCTACTTTGTTCTTGTTTATTTCAATTCCATCTGGATTTAACATATCCTCAGTTAAAGTATACGAAGTTGAATTATTTATTTTTACCCCTCTATATTCATCAGTGCTTCTAGGTTTTACATTATTTTCTACTACTTCTGTTTTGACATCAGTTTTTGCCTGTTCAGTAACTTTTTCCTCTATTATATTTATTTCTTCATTTGGAACTTCTTCTTCACTTTGTCCATCATTTTCATTAATAAATTCTTCTCCGTCTGTTTATTCCTTTAGCTATATGTAATTCTTGCGCAAGTAAAAATTCGTGTGCTTTCTTCTTTCTAATTTCTTGCCTGTTGTTTTTTATCTGTGGAATATTGTCATCTAAGCAATAAATTTTAGCTGTTTCATATTTAAAATTTATTGATGTATTATTTATTGAAAATAATGTTTTTGCAATAAACATTATGGCAATTAGTGGTATTGTTATTTTTATAAAATATTTAATTAAATCCTTAACATTAAAAACTTTTATCATAAAAATAATATATTCCTGAAATTCCAAATTATGAATATTTTTCAAATTTTTGTAAATGATATAAATAGAAGAAATACAGTAATCATATCAAATTATTAAAATTTTAAGGATGTAAAATGAATTTTTTTAGAAAGTTAATTTATGATTTAACAAATGATAAAAATGATGAGTATCAATTTATACTAGGTGAAAATAATTCTAAAACAAATCCAGAACTACCTAATG
>CAQYCU010000083.1 GCA_948919095.1 uncultured Clostridia bacterium
TTTTTAGGTGCAAATTCATTAGTTTTATCATTTTTCATATATATATCATCTAATGTAAATTCTTCTACATATTTAAAACCTTTATCTTCTAATGATTTAATAATAGTTGGGATCTCTTCAAAAACTTCGCAAGTTATTTCTACATCTTTTATGAATTTATTATTACTATTTTGTTCTTTATTTTCAGCTCCAGTATATTCTTGTGATTTTTGCTCTAGTAATTTAAAATTACAAGATAATTGTATGAAAAATTCTTTTTTATCAACAATTACAAATTCATATAATTTATTAGCCATATCTCTTATTTTATCTGTATTTAATTGTATAAAATTGTTTTGTTGTATCAATAAATTTCTATATTTCTTATCTTGAATCTTATTAAATTCTATAAGTCGTAAGTCTTTTTCATTTACTGGTATCATGTTATTTAATTTTATCATTCCTAAATTATTATCAATATTTATATGTGTAGCATTAGCTTTATATTTGGAATGTTGTTGTTTTGGCGAAAACATTGGGGCAAAGTATTTTGTTCCTTTAATTTCTAAAACAATTCCTATGTATGGTCTTTTGCTATTCTTATTATATGGTACTTTTTTATCAAATTGATATAAATATTTTATATATTCATCATCAATATTATAGAATTTTAATCTTTCCATTATTACTCCTTAATAAAACAAATTGCAGAGTACATCTGCTGCACCCTGCATAATTTTTTCATTCCAACTTATGGCTTGGATACTCCAATTTTTTAATTCCACTTATGGTAGGATACTCCAACTTTTTCATTTCAACTTCAGGCTTGAAATACTCCTTATTGAAGTAACAAGTGTACTTCTCCTTTAGTATATTCATTATACACTATTTTTATAACATTGTCAAACATAAAAATTCAAAATTTTGTTCATATTATAGTTCTTTTGACATTTCTTCTAAAGTTACTTCTTTGCTTGTTTTCTTGTTATATATTTTTATTTCAAAATCACAAATTTTTGCATAATTAACAATTGTTTGAAAATCTGGCTGGCTATTCTCTCTTTCATAACTTGATATAGTGTTATCTGCAATAGATAATTTTTCTCCAATTTCTTTTTGTGTATAATTTGTGTTTATATTTCTCATATTTTTTAATATGTTACCTATTGAAACTTTTTTCATCTCTACTCCTCCTTTTCTATTATTTCAAAAAAGGAGTTATTTTTCATAAAATTGCAAGAAACTTGCAATTTTATTTTATTGTGCTATAATCTTCTTGTAAGTAATAATAGAAGAATAAAAAAAGAAAGATTAAATACTCGCACTATTTATCTTCCTTTTCTATGGTTATTTTTAAGCCATGTGTATTTGCAATTTGAATTAATGTTTTCATATCATAATTCCTTGTCCCTAGTTCAAATGCTTGTATACCTTTTTCACTACGATGTATAGTCTTCCCAAATTCTTTTTGAGTTAGTTCTGTCCATTCTCTTATTATACGAATTATCTCATTTGGGCTATACTCATTTGCTATAATTTTCATTGTATCACCCTCATTCATAGTATGAGTAATTATATAGCAAATATTATTTTTTAGCTTAAAACACCTACAATTCGTATGTGATACCTATTGTAATTCTTCTATTCAAAATATAAATTGGAGGAGGTTTTCACATGTCTAAAGTTAAAGAAGTATTTTTAATAATTATTTTTGCTATTATTAATATTTTTCTTGCTTTTACTATAACTAATCTATTGGGAATATCTAATACTATTGTTTTAAAAACATTTTCTGCTATGTATGGAGATATTACTTGGGAAGTTATTATATTTTTTATATTCTCTATTGTAGAAGCTATTATTTATGAGTGTTTTAAGAAAAGAAATTAGATATTACTTATTTTCTCTCATCTAATTAAAGAGTTCATAACGAACTCTCTTAGTTAGATTTTTTAATATTCTTTTAAATCATATTTTATTAATCTATCTCCATCATAGTTGAACTTTATTGTAAAAAATTTATTATCATTTTGAATTTTATCTACAAATATTTTATCTCCCTCCCATGTGTTTAATTCTGTAACTTTATCTTTTTCAATCCATTGTAGATCTCCCTCATTGCATTCTATTAGTTTTCCTGTAAAATCACTTGATGTAAATACATACATATATTCTGTTTCCCATTTTGTAGATACATAAGTGACTATGCATCTTAATTTATAGGTATTAAGAGTAAGTCCTGTTTCTTCTTTTACTTCTCTTATAATACATTCTTCTGGGCTTTCTCCATCTTCAAATTTTCCACCTATTCCTAACCACTTGTCTTTATTTATATCATTTTTCTTTTTAGTTCTATGTAACATTAAGTATTTTCCGTCTTTTTCTATGTAACAAAGTGTTGAAAGTATCATTTTATTTTTCCTCATTTCTTATATTATTTACTATAAATTCAATAACATCATTTGTATTACTCTTTTCTTTACTCTGCTTTTTTTGTTCTTCTGTAAGTTCTAACCAATATTGATTATTTTCTGGCATGACTGATATTGAATCTAGTGGATATCCAGGATTTCTATTTTTACATGGTTTGTCTACAAGATAGAAATTACTTTTACTCCAACTATATTCTTTCTCGCCTTGTTCATCACATATTACCATTCCATATATCCATTTTGCTGTTAATCTTCCTCCATATTCTTTTGCTAATTTTGTATAATGTTCTATCATTTCTTCATCTGTTAATTCTTTTCCGTTTATTCTTCTAACATGTGTGCCTGGTTGTTTTTCTTCTGGTAGCTCTTCTATAAATAAACAGTTATCCATTCCTATTGTTGGTATCTTGGCTTTTTCATAATATGCTTTTGCTTTTATATAAGCATTTTCAATTGCATTTTTTCCGTTCTCTTTTATATTTAATTTATAATCTAAATCATTTATTGTAATTAATTCTATTCCTTTTTCTTTTAATGCTTCTTTATACTTTCCAACTTTTGCTTGATTTGTTGTCGCAAATAATACTTTCATAATTTACTCACTTTCTTTTCTTATAAATCTATATATGTCTCCCCAATTATTTACTTCTTTTATATACTTGTTTTCTTCTAGTTTTACTAAATCCGTATCTCTAAAATATAATGTTTTTATATTATTGTCTGCTAATTTCTTTATAATTCTCCAGTCATCATCAATCATAATATCTACATTTTCGTTTTTGCATACTTCTAATTTATCATCAATTTTCCAATAATATTTATCAAAAATAATATTATTTTCTTCTAATAATCTTATTGCATCATCTTTCATTTCTTTAACAAATCCACCTCTAGCAGTAATAACTACAAATTCGTGTCCTTGCTTTTTTAGTAAATTATATACTCCTATAAATCCTGACATTATGTTACTTTCTTTTGATACTGTTAAAAAATATTTTTCAATAAATTCTTGTTTTTGTTCTTCTGTCCAATTATATCTAGCTTGAAATTTTGGCTCTTCTCTATTTATTAAATTATTTCCTTTTACAGTATCTATATCAAATATTTCTTCATAAGTTCTAAAAGTTGTTTCACTATCTATAACAACTCCATCTAAATCTATTCCTATCTTCATTACTTCCTCCAAATTTATATTATTTTAACTACTTTCTTTACTCTTTTAATAAATTCTTCTTTATTTGATAATGCTTGTCTTAATTTATCTAAAGCATCTTCAAACTCTTTATCTTCTAAATATACTTTTGCATAACCATTTTCTCCATATTTTTCTGTCAAATGCCTATAAACTCTTTCAATTTGTTGTTCTTCAGATAAGTCTATATAATTTCTTTTTCCATAAGAATATGTTCGTTTAATAGTACTATCTATATCAATAAGTGTTCTATCTGCTGTACTTATTATTTTTCCATATATAGTTCTAGGTTCATGATTACTAGAGGCTCTATGGTCTTCTATTGCTTCTTTAATTATAATTATTTGCTCATCTGTAAACCATTGTCTTATTTTTTCATCTTGCATAAACATTTTAGCTGATATAATTTCATGTGTCTTCCTATCTATATAATGTCCTAAATCATGATATGAAGCTATTGTATAAACCATATTTAGATTAACATCATAATCTTTTGCTAATTCTAAACTTCTTTTTATTACTATTTTTATATGTTTTATTCCATGTCCCTCTTCATTTTTATCATATTTTGGAAAAACTTCGTTTTCTATATATTTGACTAATTCTTCATTCATTTAATTAATTTCCTCCAAATTATAATCTATATTTAATATATTTTCTTGTTCATCTACTACAATATGCATACTGAAATTGTAATTATCATCTATTAAACCTTTTATAAAGAATCTATCTAAAATCATTATATTAGACAATATTTTTTCTTTTTGTAAGAGTTTCTTAATATCTATCCATTCTGATGTATTTTCTTCAAATTCTTGTGGTTCTCCCTCATATTCATTTGAAATAAAAACGTCAAATACAAATTTTCTATCTGGATATTCTATTGTCATTATTCCTTTATATTTTAAATTTTTAATGTCTATTCCAGTTTCTTCTTTCATTTCTCTTATAGCTGTTTGTTTTGGGATTTCTCCCTCTTCGATTTTTCCTCCAGGTATATCATAGTATCCTTCTTTTCTGTTACCTTTTTTATATTTTGTAACTACTACTTTATTATCTTTTATCAAATAGCATCTTACTGCTTTTCTTATTGGTTTATCCATCTTATATTTTCCCCATTTTAATTTTTAACATTTTCTATCTTTTAAATATTTCTTTACTGTTTCAATTACTTCATTATGTACTTTTCTATTACTAATAACTGCTCCATTTATGCTTTCATCATATCTTTGTTCATTTCCAAATAAATCTGTAACTATTCCTCCTGCTTCTTCAACAATAACTTTAACTGCTGCAATATCACAATTTTTATGTTTTGTACCTGGAAAAATAGCAAGAGTAAAATCTCCAGAAGCAACACACATACA
>CAQYCU010000084.1 GCA_948919095.1 uncultured Clostridia bacterium
TATCCCCTAATCATACAGAGGTCTTTTGAAAAAGTCCTCTAGTATGTTATAGCAAAAAAATTGCTTATGTAATTTAAGTCAAAAGATAAAGCTAAAATTTTAGCACTACTTCGTAGGCTTACTTAAAAAGTGCACTTTTACAATTAAATATTCTTGTGAAAGGAAAAAGATATATGAGTTATGCAATAATAAGAAATGCTAAATATACAATGAACAACTTAAATGTAATCTTTAGGCATAATGAAAGGAAAAATACAAATTATTCGAATAAAGACATCAATAAAATTAACTCTATAAAAAACTACTCAATAAAACCTTGCAATGTTCCGTATTCAAAACGATTTAATGAAATAAAAAGACAATATCATTTAAAAGGACAAATTAAAAAAACAAGTAATGTTGTATGTGAATACATAATCACATCTGATAAAGAGTTTTTTGAAGAAATTGGAGAAACTGAAACTAAAAGATATTTTGAAACTGCACATAAATTTGTATGTTCATATAAAGACTTAGGAGAACAATATATTATTTCAAGTAAAATAGCTATAAACAACTTCAAGACAGATTTTATTCATATATGACTAAAGCTGGCTTTGATTTAGATAGAGGTAAAACGCGTGAAAATGCCCATATTCCTATTAAAGAGTTAAAAACAATAACTAATCACGAAGTACAAGAATTTGAGCTAAAATCACTTAATATTGAGCAAGAGCTTAACACAAATAATATAGATTTATTAAAAGAAGATTATAGAAGAGTAATAAAGAAATGTAATACTCTAACCAAACAATATACAAAAATAAAAGTTACAAGTGATAAAACTTTGGAAAATTTAGAACAACTACAGTAAAACTATGAACAATTAAACAAAGAAAATTTACACTTAAATAAATATATTAATTATCTTAAATATTATTTAGACAAGGCTTTTGAATATACCAGTTTACTATTCGATTTTCCAAAGGAAAGATTACGAAAACTTGTAAAAGATTATTTGAAAGGAATTAGAGATAATGAACGAACTAGATAATAATATAATTGATACAAAAGAAAAACTATCATTTGAAGAAATACTTGCAAAAGTTGCAATAGATAAATTAGAAAAACCATTTACCACCTTAACTGTAAAAGATGTTGCAAAAGATTTAAACATAGGTAAAAATGCTAGTTATAAAATTTTTAAAAGAAATGATTTTCCTTCTGTAAATTTAGGTCAGTCTTGGCACATAACACTTATAGCTTATACTATATGGAAAATGCAAAGAAGAGTTTAGGAGGTGTGCTTATGGCAACTAAACAAGCTCAAGGTAGTGTTTTCTATAACAAAGATAGAAAAAATTGGATAGCTTCCTATGTTATACAAGACTTAAAGACTGGCAAACCAAAAAGAATAAGAAAATCATTTGCAACAGAAAAACTAGCACAAAACTTTTTGAAAGAAATAAATTTTCAAAAAAATAGCTCTATATTTATTCAAAACAATGGTATTCCTTTAATTAAACTAATAAAAATGTTATTACAGAAAAAAGTTGATTCTAACTTGATAACTGACAGAGCTTATGCAAGAACTATGGACACCATAAGAACAATAGAAAAATCTTATTTAGCAAATAAAAACATAAATGAAATAACAACAGAAGAACTACAAGCATATTTTAATTCTTTAACTGAAATTTATAGCAATTCTTCAATTCAAAAAAATTACTTTCAATTTAAAAGTGCTTTTGAATATGCTCTAAATAAAGGTTACATACACGAAAACCCTATGTACGAAACAATAAAGCCTAAAAGTAAAAAAGAAGATAAAGTATGTAGTGCATTAGAAGTTGATGAACAACAAAGATTAACTGATTATCTATTAAATGTTGATACAAAAAGTGTACCTTATAGAAATGTATTTCTAATTCAATTATATATGGGACTTCGTGTAGGCGAAACGCTTGCGTTGCAAGCTAGTGATTTTGATTTTAATAGAAATATATTAAAAATCAGCAGAACACTTACAACAGATAAAAACGATAAAGTATGTATAGGCAAAACAACTAAAACTTATGCTGGAAAAAGAGAATTGCCAATACCTGATTTTATATTACCTTATATTCTTGAACAATTAGAAATTTCAAAAGATAGTAAGGATAATATGCTATTTTTGTGTATTTTTCAATATTTTTATAAAATGGCAAATAATATTTTTTTTTAAGTCACCACTTGCACTCCACTTTTTAATATTTTTATGTAAAGTGTGCAATATATCAACGCTTAAATTAGTTAGTACTGTAAGAACACGAAGTCATTTTGTCAACAAATTGTCAACACGATTTTTGTTGTTGACAATATTGTTGACAATTTTGCGTTTTAAACCGTTTTAATATTTCGCTCTCATTTTGTAAAATGCTTATTTTATGTGGTTTACAGGAACACAGTGAAATAAAAAAAGACGCTCTAAAACGCCCTTATTGGAGCAGGTAGAGGGAATCGAACCCTCACTATCAGGTCGGAAGCATGACATTCTACCATTAAATTATACCTGCAAATGATTCCATATATATTATACTATTATTTATCTTTTATTACAAGATAAATACATAAAATATACAAAAGAGAAGCCAAATTTTTTGAATTTGGCTTCCCTGCCTTTTTCAATCAACAAGTATGTAGTCATACATATTTCAACTTTCAAAAATAATTGTAATATAGTCGCCTTGCTGGAGTTCCGCCTCATATGGGACGTCAGTGTTATAAACAATAATTTTCCTATTGGAGTGAATTGCTTGCGAATGTTAATTTTTTAAATATTATAAAAAAAAAGACCATCCTAGGTCTTTTTAACAATGATTTAATTATATGCTATCAATAAAACTATTATCTATATTTTTAGCTTCTTCTTCTGTTATAAGTTTTTCTTGTGTTATTGTAGATATTACTTTTTTCTGTCTTTTTTTACACAAATTCTTGTTAGCTGTTGGTGCATATGCACTAGGAGCATTTGGAACTCCTACCATCATAGTTATTTCAGATAAATTCATATCTTTAGGCTCTTTGTGTAAATATCCATTAGTAGCTTCTTTTATTCCATAATATCCATCACCAAAATAGATAATATTAACATATATTTCCAATATATCTTTTTTAGAATATTTTCTCTCAAGTGCACTAGCTGTAAACATTTCAGCCAATTTTCGTTTTATTGGATTATCTTCTTCAATGTAGTACATGTTTTTTGCAACTTGTTGTGTTATTGTACTTCCGCCTTCTTTAAGTGCCTTACTTTTTAAATTTGTAAAAAATGCTCTTCCTATTCCAAGTATATCAATAGCTCCATGTTTATAAAATCTTTTATCCTCAACTGCAACTACTGATTTTAGATAAATTTCTGGCAAGTCTTCTGATTTTACATAAGTGTAATCATTTCTAATTTCTCTAACTTTCGTATCTATTGGGACTTTTGCTATAGTTTGTTTGTAAAATGCATACCCATATGTCATTAGTCCAGTTCCAATAAAAATCATTAAAACTACCAATATTAAAATTATTCTTTTTAAAACTTTCATATTTTACCTCAATTATTGCATAATATAGTTTCCCCTAATATGTTCATTTCTAATATTCTTCTACCTTTACATATACTTTGTCAATTTCTCCATACCTTTTTTCAACACTTATTTTGCTAACCTGAGTATCATCTTTGATTATATAGTTATTCATTGCATCAAGTATAACTTTTGCTATATTATCAATGTCTGGTTTTCTAGTAGGACTTATCTTGTTTTCTTCTATTTCTTGTCTTTTCGCCTTACTTGTTTGTTTTGGAATTCTCATATATGATATTATGTCTACAGATACTCTACCTTCTATTTGTTGAAATCTTGGATATTTAACTCTAAATGACTGTTGTACTAGCAATTCATAATCTTTTGTACGTCCGTGGAGTATAAATTATCCCTGTATATGTGTTCAGTCTAGGCCTTTCTTTGCCTATTATTGTGCCTTCTACTTCAAATTCGTATTTCATTTATTGTGTATACTCCCTTCGTTCAATTTTATCTTAACATATTTTATGTGACATCTAAATGACAATTCTACATTTTTTTCATTTTTATTTTATATTTCGATTATATCAAACCAATTTTTTTTATACAAGATTTTGTTTGGAAATTTTATTTTTCTATTGTATTAAATTCTTTTATATTAGATGCTAAAAATTTTCTTTTAATATAAAAAGCTATGCAAATTGCATAGCTCTATATTATATCTTTTCTAATATTTGTGGTAGTATTTGTTTCTTTCTTGAAACAACTCCCTCTAATACCATTGAATCATCACTATCAAGTTTTTGATTAAATGCACTTTCTGTAACTTCTTTGTCATTTCCAAGTGCAATTATTTTTGAATTAGAATTTATTATATCTGTTATTACAAATACAAATAAATCAAGTTTACTTTCAGCAATTACTTTTTCTATCTCAAATGAAATTTCTTCTTTACGTGCAAATACATCATTTATATCAACTGTATTTACTTGTGCAATTATAAATGTTTTGCCCTTTTCTTCTACTTTTTTTGCATCTATGTTTATTAATTCTTCAGCTGAGAATGTACTTAAGTCAGTTCCTGCTTTTAACATTTCTAGTCCATATTCTTTTGCATCAATTCCTGCTATTTTTTCAAGTTCATTAAATACATTTACGTCTTTTTCAGTACAAGTTGGTGATTTTAATAATAATGTATCTGATATTATAGCACTAAGCATAAGTATTGCTTGTGTTTTTTCTATTTCAATACCTGCATTTTTTAATTCTTCAAATAATATTGTTGCTGTGCATCCATATGGTCTTGCTGTATAGTATAATGGGTCTTTTGTTTGAAAACTTGCAATTCTATGATGGTCAACTACTTCTTGTATTTTTGCATTTTCTATTCCATCTGCACTTTGTGGAAATTCATTATGGTCAAC
>CAQYCU010000085.1 GCA_948919095.1 uncultured Clostridia bacterium
AAGAAGAAATAAAAGATATTAATCCACAAAATCTAACAGTATTTATGGAATCAACGGGTACATATCATTTACCAGTAGAAAGATATTTTAAAGAAAATGGCTTTAATACTTTAGTTATCAATAGTTTAACAACAAAAAATAATTTTGATACTATAAGGAAAACAAAAACAGATAAGAAAGATTGCTACAGATTAGCCAAGTTATTTTTTGTAAATGAAGTAGAATATCATGAAATATCAAAAAAAGATTTATATGCTAATTTAAAAGCAATGACAAGGCAATATTTTTATTTGACACAAGTAAATATTCGTTGTAAAAATCGATATAAAAGACTAATAAATATTTGTTTTCCAGAGTTTGAAGGATTCTTTGCTCGTAATAGGATTTATGAAGATACAGCATTAAATTTTATAAAAGCATTTCCACATGCTTATATAGTTGGAAAAAAAAGAATTGATGCATTATATAATAATTTACGCAAAGTAGATGCTAGACATGACTACTATTATAAAAGATTAGCTAGGCAGTTAAAAGATACTGCAATGAACTCATTTCCAGGAGTAGACAAAGACCATGCTGATGTAAAAAATTTATCAGATATGGCGAGTATATTGCAAGAAAACAATAGATTAATATATGAAATAAGAAAAAATATGATTGAATTAGCAAAACAATCTCCATATTTTGAAATAGTAAATTCATTTTATGGTATAGGAGAAGTATTAGCAGCAGAGTTGTTAGGCGAATTAGGAAATATAACAAGATTTGATAATCATAAGCAATTGATTGCTTTTTGTGGATTAGATCCATCAATTGTTCAGTCTGGAAAAAGTATAAATGTGAAAGGAGCAATATCAAAAAGATGAGATAAATATGCAAGGTGGATATTATTTAATATAAGCCAAATGGTAGTTAAATTAGGACATCAATATCCTAGTCATCCAGTATATAATTATTATTTAATAAAGAAAGCAGAAGGCAAACACTATTATGAAAGCCTAACTGCTTGTTCAACAAAAATCTTGAGAATGTTGTATTCTATGTGCAAAAATAATAAAACATTCTTAAGTGATTAATTAAATAAAGTTTAACATATATTAGGCGAAAAAGATAGACTTTTTTAAAAAATATATCGTTTTCGCTTGTTTGCTATACGAAAAAATAATATAATAAATTTATAAAATAGGACTTGACAAAGATTAGATAGTCAATTTTTATAACTCTACTAATCGTTGTTTTCCTCACTCAACGATTAGTTTCTTGATATTAAAAGACTTAAATGCTTATGGGTGGATAAATGAAAATTATATAGAAAATGACAAACAAAGAGAAAAAATTATTAATAAAATAGCAGAAGAAATACAAGAGGAAAATCAAAAAAATACTGAAGAGGAAATGATATAAAATTAGTTACCTTAGTTTACAAAATAAATCAAAAATGATATAAATATATTGGGCGAAAAAATACCATCTATTAGTAAAAAAAATCATAAGACTAAAAAAGTTTGAAAAATGATAAAAATGATACTAGCTTGTTACTAACCGATAAAATTTCAAGGAATTCCATACAACTTAAAGCACATATATTTCCTTATAAGAAATCAGCCAAAACCTGAAAACAAGCTAATTACAAAGTTTTGCTCATTTGATGGACTTTTTAGGCTATATATGATAAAATATTAAAAGAAGGGAAACTACATAAACGACAACAAAGCCATAAAAGTGAATAATTTCTCAAACAAAACACAAGACAAAATAAAAATAGTAAATATAACAAAAACAAAAACTTTTTTCATAAGTATCCTCCACACAAAAGTCACAAAATAAAATTGGACCTAATAATTATATTCTAATTATAAGTATATGCAAAAGAGGACAAACTTATGACAAAAAATGGAAGAACAAATAACAATGAGCAAATAAAGTTAAAAAAATTGTCATCTGTGATTTTGAAAAAACACAGATGATACTGCATAGAACAAAGCATAGCAAAAGGAGAATACTATGGAAGTAGCAAATAATTGGAAAGACTACGAGATAATAGATATGAGCAATGGCGAAAAATTAGAAAGATGGAGCAACGTCACACTAATTAGACCAGACCCACAAATAATTTGGAAAGAAAAAACACACAAAGAAGAATGGAAAAAAGCAGATGCAATATATTCAAGAAGTAATTCAGGCGGAGGAGAATGGCACTATAAAAACAAAATTCCGAAAGAATGGCAAGTACATTACAAAAACTTAACATTTAATATAAAACCAATGGGCTTCAAACATACAGGACTTTTTCCAGAGCAAGCAGTAAACTGGGACTGGATGATAAACAAAATACAAAATGCAGACCGAGAAATAAAAGTATTAAATTTATTTGCATACACAGGAGGGGCAACAGTAGCTTGTCTATCAGCAGGAGCATCAGTATGCCATATTGACAGTTCAAAGGGAATGTGCGAATTTGCAAAAGAAAATGTAATAGTATCAGGTTTGCAAGACAGAAAAGTAAGATTTTTAGTAGACGATGTGGTCAAATTTGTAAATAGAGAAATTAGAAGAGGTAACAAGTATGATGCTATAGTAATGGACCCGCCATCATATGGAAGAGGAAAAAACGGAGAAGTATGGAAATTTGAAGATAACATATCAGAACTCATAAAACTATGTATGCAAGTTTTATCTAACAAGCCACTATTTTTTCTAATAAATTCATATACAACAGGAATATCAAGCCAAGTACTAGAAAACATACTTAGAATAAATATAGAAAGCAAAATAAAAGGGAAATTTTCAAATGGAGAAATAGGACTACCAATGAAAAACTCAAAAATGATATTACCATGTGGAATATATGGAAGGTGGGAAGAATGAGCCTAAAAGTATTATACGAAGATAACCATATAATAGTAGTTGAAAAAACAGCCAATATTCCTTCACAAGGTGATAAAACTGGTGACACAGACATGCTAACAATAATAAAAAACTATTTAAAAGAAAAATATAACAAACCAGGAAACGTGTATTTGGGCTTAATACATAGGCTTGACAGACCAGTAGGTGGGGTAATGGTATTTGCCAAAACTTCAAAAGCAGCAGCAAGACTAAGTGAAGAAGTTAGAAATAAAATATTTAAAAAAGAATATTTAGCAATAGTAAATGGAAAAATGGAAGAAAGATATGCACAGTTTGAAGACTATTTGTGGAAAGACGAAAAGAAAAATACAAGCTATGTAGTAAAGAGCACAAAAAAAAATGCAAAATTAGCAAGTTTAGACTATGAAGAATTAAATTATGATGAAAATAAAAACGTATCACTTGTAAAAATAAATTTACACACTGGAAGACACCACCAGATAAGAGTACAATTTTCTAGTAGAGGACATGCACTATATGGAGATAACAAATATCATGGAAGAGGTGCAGGACAAGGTATATGTTTATGGGCATACAAGATAACAATTATACACCCAGTAACAAAAGAAGAGATGACATTTAAAGATATTCCAGAAAAAAAAGGAATGTGGAAAATATTAAATAATAACATATAAAATATATGAGGTATTTTATGAACAATGTCAAAGAAAACAAAACAAAAAACATTTCAGTAATTACAACTTTATTACTAGTAATTTTAATCACAATTTCAATATGTTCACAATACATCTTTACAGGAGTATATATTGGAAAAAAGATAACTAGTGAACTAAATGAAAAGAAACCATTAGCAAGTAGTAGTACAGAAACAACTACACAAGGTAACAATCAAAATGACCCAAATGCTGGAGAATACCTACGACTATCAAATACACGAACAGAAAACAGCATACCATATCGTTCAGAGTCACATGTAGGATGGGGACAAATTAGAGTAAACCAAGATGGAAATGGAAACAAGATAACAGTAAAAAGAGGAGGAACATTTTACCCATTTGATAAAATGGTATATGGGCACACGCAACATCAAATATATACTATGACATAAGCCAATATAGCGAAAAATACCCATATTTAACATTATATATAGGTATGAACCAAACATCAAGTTCAGGAAATGGGGCCAAAGTTTGGATATATACCTCAAATGAAGATGAATTCCATAGAGAAGGGTCACAATACTGGACATTACAGAATGCAGAAACAGACGCAAATAGAGTAATTATGCCAAAACAAGATGCAGTATTTGAGAAAGTTGATATAAGAGGTGCAAAATATCTTAGAATACAAGCCTATGACAATGGAAGCAACGCAAGTGACCACATTGTATATGTAGACCCAATGATTATTACAGAAAACTATCAAGAAGAAAAAATTGAGGTAAAAAGAGTAGAAGAATACGATAAAGAAATCAAAAATTATTCAAATAAAACATTATCAGACTCTAAATTTGAACTATTATTATTACAAAGAGAATTTGTAAATAATATTGGAGAGTATGCACTAGACAGATTTATAAAAGAAGACTCTCAAAACATAGAAGTAATAGAATGGTTAATGAATGATTTAGAAAATATGCAAATGTATATATTAGGAGGAAAGCCAGAAGGAAACCAATACCTTAATTCTCTAAAAATATTGAAAAGATTTTATAATGAAAGAAAAGAAGACTTAGAAGATACAACAGAGATAAATACAAACAGAGGAAAAACAACTTTAGGAAAAATGTATAAAACAATGGCATTTGCATGTGTGAGGTGAACCAAAAATATTGGACTAAAATTTAGTATGAATGGAGGTCCACCAGT
>CAQYCU010000086.1 GCA_948919095.1 uncultured Clostridia bacterium
GCCATAATTACTGAAATTAGTATTTGCAATAATATTTTTAGTAATATAAACAATAGTATATTCAAATTAAAAGGCAAGTTTTGGTACACAGGAATATTTTGCACTGATGATGATAAAGCGTTTAGTGGAAATACTTTAGAAATGCTTACCCATCTGCATATAAATGGTAAAATAGAAAATAATATAACTAAAACTATACATACAACTACCTTTGATTTTAGAACTCCTCTTTTTCCTTTTTTCGTAGCTTTTAATAATTTCCAAGTTTCATTCTGATATTCCATAGAAAAAAAGTTACTAAATACCAGTATTATTCCAAGTGTAAGCAATAAGAAGTCATTTATAATTCCATCTTCCATAATTCCAAATAAATATAAATATCCTGTATCATAGATATATTTTCCACCATTTTCACATACATACTTATATTGCTTCTCTACTTTTTGAAATGCAGAATAAAATGATGTAACACTATACCATTTTACCTTCATTTTTTCTCCTGTTTCACTATTAATTTCTCCTTTATTTACTAACTCATCTATCTTTTCTATTTCTTCAAATGCCTTTTCATATCTAGCTTTTTCTTTTTCAATTATTTCAATCTTTTCATCTGTTTGTTCTCCTTCTAATTTTAGCATAATGTTTTGATAATACTGTTCTTGAACAGATGGATGATAAGAATGATTTAATTCATTAAAGCTAATTAATATACTAAATAGCAAAATAATGATAAAACCATGATTAGTAATAAGAATTTTATACATCTCGTGTCTTAATAGATTTGAATGTGGTTTAAATTTTAGCCCTATCATTCGTGATTTTTTTTGCTTTAATTGTAAGTTCTTTCCTTTTAAGAAAAATCTATAACACAAAACTATTCCTACAAACATTAATGTGACTATCATAATCCATGACAAGACAATACGAGAAATTGGATAGCCCAAAAAGTTTAAGTTCAAATATGTACCATACAGACTCTCTGTTCTAAATAATCCAAATAAGTTCAAGTGTTTTAATATTTCAAATTTAGAAACATTTGGAATTATTGTATATAAAATCCAACTTACCACTAATGATATTATTGCATATAGATATGGCAATAACATACTATCGGAAAGTATACAAAATGCTGTTATAATAGTACAAAATCCAAAAAGGATAAAGCTTTTCGTTATAATAGAAATAAGTATATATCCTAAAATGCTAATGGATAAATTACTTCCAATATATGGGCTAATTGATTGAAGTTTTATACTAATATCACTAAAACCTGTAGATATTCCAAAGAACATATAATTTGATAAGAAGAATATAACTTCAAACAAAATACAGCTAATAAAAAGTGCAATTAGTTTAGTAATGATACTATGGCTTATTCCATATTTAGTAGTACGAGTTATATAGAAAAGTCCTTTTTCCTTTTCTTCTGTTATTAAACTTCCTATAAATAAAAATGCTAGTAATATTACAAAAATATCAGTCCATATATTTTCCATTGTAGATGTAATCATTTTAGAAGGAATATAGCATATTCCATTATTATCAAGTTTTTCATAGTCTGATGTACTCTTTTTTATATTACGAGAAGAAAAATCGTTTTCATTTCCATTTTGATTTTTAAATACAGAAATTCCATCAAGTGCATTTTCTTTCTCTCTTATTTCTTTTAAATATAAATCATAGTTTGAAACTTTTGTATATTCATCATATACTTCATCTATAAATTTTTGTTCTTTTTCAAACGAATTTGTAAAATGTAGATAGTTTCCTGACTTATATAAATCATAATAAGTTTCAAAAAGTTTTGGTTGCTCTTGCATTTCTTGTTTTGCAAATTCTGCTCCCATTTCAGTATTTTGCATTGAAATAATATTCATAACAAAAGAAACACCATCAATATCCCTTTTTAATTTTTCGATGTATTCACCTTTTTGGGATTCATTCATATTTGCTATTTCTTCTCTAAATTTTTTATAGGATGAAAGAGCTATTCTATCCTCATTTTCAAGATTTGTATACCAAAGGAAAAATATATTTATCATAAGCAATAAACAAATACTAAAAATAAAATTTCGCTTGCACCATATTTTTTTTAGTTCAAAATAGATAAGTCTAAACATAAATTATTCCTCCCCAAATATTTTCATATATACATCTTCTAAATTAGTAGCATTATATTTATCACAAAGTCCATTTACATTTGCATAATCAATTATTTTTCCAGTTTTAATTAATATTATTTTTTTAGCAATAGATTCAATATCTGAAACAACATGAGTTGATACTAGAATAATTTTATCTTTTGAAAGTTCTGCTATTCTTTCTCTTATTCTTACTCTTTCTTTTGGATCAAGTCCTGCTGTAGGCTCATCTAATATAACTAATTTAGGATTTCCAATAATTGCTTGTGCTATTAAAATTCTTTGTTTCATTCCACCTGAATATGTTCCAATTTTTTGATTTGATTTTTCTACCATATTTACATATAGTAAGACTCTGTTTATTTCATCTTCCATACTACTTTTTTGGATTCCTTTTAAAGTTGCCATATATGAAAGGAATCTTCTTCCTGAAAAAGTTTCATACATTCCCTGCTGTTGAGGAGCATACCCTAGCAAACTTCTATAATTACTTCCTAGTTCTTTAACTTCCTTTCCTTCCCATTTTATAGTTCCCTCTGTAGGTTCAAGATTTCCAGTTATGATATTCATTAATGTTGATTTTCCTGCACCATTTGGACCAAGAAGCCCATAAATTCCATTGTCTAGTTTTAAAGAAACATCATTTAAAGCAATTTTCTCTTTATATTTTTTAGAAATATTACAAAGTTCAAGCATTATCTTCCCCCCTTATTAATTACATCAATAACATTATTAATCATTTTTATTTCAGTAAAATTACGGTTTCCTTTATATAAATCTTCTTTGCTAATTAAACCACAATATTCTTTTTTAGTTTCATAAGAACCATCTTGATGATAATTTACATCTGAATCATAAATAACTAAAACTTGTGTTTTACTTTCTGCAATAATATCTAAAGTTCTTCCTACTGTTTTGTTTACAAGTTTTGAATGAGAAATTTTTCCTGTATTTTTATCAACAAAGTAGAGAGTTTTGTCATTAAAGCTATATTCATAACACATTATTTTATCTCCAATAATTCCATAAATACCATTTTGAGATAATTTTACAAAAGAATTTTTTTCTCCTGTTTTTAAATCAATTTTTATAATTTCACCATCTCCCTCTTTAGAAAAATATAAGTATTTTTCATCTGTTATATAACTGCGAGAATGTGCTGCGAATATACGATAGATTTCTTTACTTTCTCTATTTTCTACATTAAGAGTTTTAAATACATCATAAGAATTTTTGTACACTTCAGTATCTTCACTATGTTTTTCTTCTTCTGAAACCTTTTTTCCAAAATCTATTCCATGTAAAATTAGATTTTTATCACTACATCCAATAACATCCCATTCAACATTATCATTAAAGTCCATAGAAAAAACTTTCTTTTCCTTTTTTGTTTTTATATCTAAATAAACTAAATTTTTCTCTGATGATGTTTGATAGGAATTACCATTAATGCTTTTTGCTGATACTTTTTTAGTAACAAAATAAAGCCCATTCTCATCTCCAACTACAAAATCTTCTACAGTAAGATTACTGTCAAATGTATAAATCTTTTCTCTATTTGTTCCATCCAAGTTTAAACAATATAATATGCTAGAGCTTCCTTCTACTCCAGAACTTGTACTTACCCCTAAAGCTACAACTCCATCTTGATCCTGCTGTTTACTTAAAATAAATATCTTATTATTCCATATAAAAAATATAGATGAAGCAGATGGAACTTCATTTTCTAAAAACACAGATGAACAACTTTCTGTGTAATGATTACAACCAGAATTACTACATAAATAAATTTCTTGATGAGTAGCAAAGTCAATATACATCAAATGAGATATTCTTTTACCATTTAATAATTTTTCTGTATCACTTTGAAAATAATAATACCCATCATCTGTATTTGAAGTATTAGAAATTAAAGATAATTTACCTTTCATTTCTATTTCATCTGTTCCTTTTCCTGTTACCCAATCAAAACCTTTTGATACAATGTCTTCATTTGTTAATCCTGTATTTTTTAATAATTTTCCACAAAATATTAATACCAACCCTATTCCAATGATTATCAATAAAATAATTAATTTTTTCATAAAAAAATGACCTCCTTAAATTGCCATAAATGGCTTATAAGGAAATCATATATAATAAAAGTCAAAAATCAGTCAAATTTCTATAAAAATTTTTACTTTTGCTCCACCAGATATATCATTAGATAATTCTAGCTTTCCTCCATGCTTTTTACAAAGAATACGACTAATTATTAATCCTAATCCACAATGTTCACCATCACTTGCAGTAGGTATAATTAAATTGTTTCTTTCTTTTAAAACATCTTCTGAAAAACCTATAC
>CAQYCU010000087.1 GCA_948919095.1 uncultured Clostridia bacterium
ATCTGTTGATACTCTTACATAAATTCCACATCTCATAAAATATTACCTCCTACTACTCCTGTGAATTTTTTAGGTTTTGTATAGTAAATTTGTAAAAAAACTTAAAAAATTTTTTACTCTCCTATATGTTTGCTCAAAAAAGTGCATTTTCGCACCCCCTATATTTAGAAAATTTTTGAAAAAATATTATTCTTTCATGTGTTTCCTAAGTAAAATATAGTTTTGCAAGCTAAATTTTTAATTTCATGAGAATTTGTTTAATTTCTTTTAAGTTATACTTTTGATGTTGTTCTTTAATATAAAAGTTTTTGTTAGCAATTTCATTTACTTTATATTCAAGTATAGTAAGAGTAGATGGATATGTAATTAAATATTCGTTTGGTTCAATAAATTGCAAATTAGTAGCCTTTAAATGCTTAACTTTGCCATTTTTAATTGTATACTCATAGTCTTTTATAATTTCTATTATTTCAGCATTTGGCTCTAATTCTTGTAATGTTTCAAATTCAAGCATAAAAAATATTCTCCTTTCCAAAAAGAGAACATTTTAGTTTTATATATAAAAAACAACTCACAAACTTTATAGTTCGCAAGTTGTTATAAAATGGTGCGGATGAAGGGACTCGAACCCCCACGTCGGTGACACTGGTTCCTAAGACCAGCGCGTCTGCCAGTTCCGCCACATCCGCATAAAATATTTAACAACATTAATAATACACTTAAATAAACAAAATGTCAATATTTTTATTAAAAATACTTGATAAAAATTAAAAAATAATATATCATAAATGTACAAAATGTAGTAATATCAAAGAAAATTCAAGACGAATAATAAAATGGAAGGAATTATAAAATATGAAACATAAATTTTTAAAAGATTTAGGAATAGATATAGATGATTCAACAAATGAACTTTTAAAACAATTTGATTTAAATGGTTTTATGGATGAAGTTAGCGACAATAGATTAAAAGAAAAAGAGGAAAAAGTACAAGAGTTAAAAGAAAAAATAGAGAAAAAAGATAAAGAATAATATTCTACAAAACGATAACTGTACATAGAAGGGAACATAAGTATGACTAAGAATGATGAATATATTGTAGATATAATTGACTACGGAATGGACGGAGAAGGAATAGCTAAAATAGACAATATAACTGTATTTATACAAGGTGCTTTAAAAAATGAGAAATGCAAAATTCATATTACAAAGGTTTTAACAAATTATGCATATGCAAAAGTTGTTGAAATAATTGATAAATCATCTAAAAGAGCAGAGATAGACTGTAAAACATATCCAAGATGTGGAGGGTGTTTATTAAGACATATATCTTATGATGAAACATTACGAATTAAAAAACAAAGAGTGCAAAACCTTGTAAATAAAATGTTAGAGAATGCCAACGAAATAAAAGTAGAAGATACTATTGGAATGGAAGAACCTATATTTTATAGAAATAAAGCAATATATCCAATAAGCAATGATGGAAAAGTTGGCATATACGCTAAAAGAAGTCATGAAGTTATTCCATTTGAAGAATGTAAGATACAAACTAAAATATCACAAGAAATATCAAAATATATTATGCAAAATTGGAAAGATACAATATATGATGAATATACACAAAAAGGACTTTTACGAAACATTATGCTAAGAGAAGGCTTTGCGACAAATGAGATAATGGTAGTATTAGTTCAAAATGGAGAGGACAACATAGTTAATAAAGCAGAAAGCGTAAGCACATGTGATACTTCAACCAAAATAAAGTTAAAAAGCTTTGACGTAGATAAACTTTTAGAAAAATTTCCACAAATAAAAACTGTAGTTGTAAATATAAATACAGAAAATACAAATGTAATATTATCAAACAAGAATATTACAATATATGGAAATGGATGTATAACAGATATACTTTGTGGATATAAATTTAATATTTCATCAAATTCTTTTTATCAAGTAAATCATACACAAACTGAAAAGTTGTACAGTTTAGCAATAGAAAAAGCAAAGCTAACTAATGATGATATATTATGTGATTTATATTGTGGAATTGGAACAATAGGAATAATTGCATCTAAAAAAGTGAAAAAAGTATATGGTATAGAAATTGTAAAAGAAGCAATAGAAGATGCAAAGGAAAATGCAAGAATAAATAATATAAATAGTATAGAATTTATTAATGGAGATGTAGAAACTGCATTTGAACAATTGCTGAAAAACAAAATAAATCCTAATGCTGTTATTGTTGACCCACCAAGAAAAGGGTTAGATGAGAAAACTATTGAAAATATATGTAAATTACAATTAAAAAAATTTGTTTATATTAGTTGTAATCCAGCAACGTTAATGAGAGATTTACAAAAATTTCAACAAACATATAATATCCATACGATAACACCTGTTGATAATTTTTGTTATAGTTCACATGTTGAGTGTATAGCTGTAATGTCACTAAAATAGCTAAAACTAAATTAAAAAATGAGGCTAAAAAATTCATAGTTCCATTTTTGTTTTATAAATAATTTATATTAAAGTACTTGATAAATTTATTTAGTTGTGTTATTATAATATTTGTAAATATTTAGGGGTATGATGTTAATGGTAGCATTCCGGTCTCCAAAACCGTGCGTGAGGGTTCAAATCCTTCTACCCCTGCCAATGAAATAATCAATGTAAGTAGCTTGTATCAATAGATAGGAGCTATTTTACTTTAATAGAACTTTTAAAAAAGTAGGAGTAAAAATGAAAAATAAGAAAATTAAAATGAAGTATCTACATATTATAATTATTATTTTAGGAAGTATTTTTGTAAGTATTCCAATTTTCCATGAAAATTTATGGTTTGATGAAAGCTATACAGTAGGAATAGTTAGCAAATCATTTTCAGATATATGGACAATAGGGAGTAATGATGTGCATCCTATAATATATTATTGGTTTTTGCATATTTTCTATTTAATTTTTTGCTCTAATATTTATATTTACCGTTTTCTATCAATGATACCAATTGTAATATTAAGTATTTTAGGGTATACACATATTAGAAAAGACTTTGGAGAAAAGACAGGAATCTTCTTTTCATTTTTAGTATTATTTTTACCAATTAGTAGTGTATACTCTGGCGAAATTAGAATGTATACATGGGCAATGTTAGTAGTTAGTATAATGTCAATTTATGGATATAGAATTTATCAACAAGTATATAGTAAAAAAGAAGAATATAAAGTAAGAATAAGAAATTGGACTATTTTTACAATATTTAGTTTAGCTTCATGTTACATACACTATTATGGACTAGCCGCAGCTAGTGTAATTAATGTAATATTACTTATTTATTTAATTGTACAATCTGTAAAAAAATATAAACAAGACAAGAAGAGTAAAATATTTACAATGGATTTAAAATATTTTACTATATCAGCAATAGTGCAAATTTTGTTATATCTGCCATGGTTTGATATAGCTGTTTTAAAACAAATACAAGGTTTATCAAATGGATTTTGGATACCAAAACCATCTCCAGAAATATTTTTACAAATATTTAACTTTCAATTTACAGGAGATTTGGATAATTTATATATTAGCAAAACAGTTGCAACTGTTTTTGGCGCAATAATATCATGTTATACTATTTATTGCATTATAAGAACGCTGATAAATAAGAAGAAAACTGAGGATACAAGCAGCAACAAGGCGGGCATATGGGCAATAGCAATTTACTTTATTGTAATGCTATGTATATTAATTATTTCTATAAAAAAGCCAATTTTATATGCAAGATATTTTTTGAATTTAACAGGTCTTTTTATATTCTTTCTAGCATTCTTTATGGCAAAGAGTGGAAGAAAAGTATTAACATATATTGTAAGCATACTTATTGTTAGTGTGTCTATTGTAATTAATTATAAAGTAATAAGTATGAATTATGATGCATCAAATAGTAAGCCGCTTAGCTATATAAAGCAGGATATACAACAGGAAGATATGATATTATTTGATAATAGAGGAAGCGGATTTGTAATAAGTATGCAATTAATAGATAATAAAAATTGCTTTTATGATAAAGAACAATGGAATGTAGATGAGGCATATAAAGCATTTGGAAATGATATGTTAATAATTCATACATTAGAAGAACTTGAGGAATACAAGGGCAGAATTTGGCTTGTTAGTTCAGATGATTATAGTATTTATAATGAATTCGTAGAAATATTTGGACAAGAGAAAATATACCTAATAAAAAAAGATGAATTTGAGATAAAGTATCATAATTATAGATATACTATTACGCTGATTGAAAAAACAATTTAAATACAGAAAAGAGCTATGGAAACATAGCTCTAATTTTTAACTTAATTGTAAAACTTCCAGTTATATTGGGGATAATTATTATCATTATATAAAAAGTCCCACCATAGGTCGTACAATTGAGAATTTTAAGAGCCTGTTCTCACAGG
>CAQYCU010000088.1 GCA_948919095.1 uncultured Clostridia bacterium
AAAATAAAGCTATCTCCTTTTGAAATAGCTTTATTATATTCAATTATACTTTTTACAAATTTACTGCATATTGTTCAAATCTTTCTACAGTATCATTTTTCATTTTAGAAGTAACTCTTACATATATCTCATAAGTCGTTTTTATTGTACTATGTCCTAACCTCTTTGATACTGCTTTTATATCTGCTCCTGCTTCAATTAGTCTTGTTGCGTGTGTATCTCTAAAATCGTGAAATCTACACGAAATTCCTAATTCATAGTGAATAACCTTAAACGGATATTTAGCTGTAGCTGTGCCTTCAAATACTCCATTATTTTTTACAAATACTAAATTTACTTCTGGCAATGCAACCTCTATCTCTGCAAAAGCATTGATTATCTTTATTTCTGGCTTATTTGTATATTGATTAACCACTTCTTTTGCATAATGTTTCATATATGAATCTCCATATTCTTGCTTATATTTTTCTTGTTCTTCTTTAAATTCTTTTAAAGCATTTGTTAGTGTATCTCCAATATCTATTGTTCTATAACTTGTTGGTGTCTTACAAGTTCCAAAAAACCACATTGTAGTTGCTTTACCACTTATATGTCTTCCATGAGTTGCACCTGCTTGATTCTTCTTTAAAATATTTTTATTAACTGTAAGTGTTTTATTCTCTAAATCAATATCTTCCCAAGTTAAACCAAATACTTCTGAAACTCTTAATCCAGTATAATATGCTGTTAAGAAAGCATAGTACACACAATGATTTTTCTTAAATCTATTTAATATAGTTATAACCTCGTCTTTTGTAAAAATGTGTGCTGGATCATCATCTGGTATATCATATTTTGGCAATTTAACTTTTAATGCTGGATTTTCTTTTATAAATCCTACTACATCAGTAGCATAAGTAAGAGAAGTCTTTAAGACTTTTAAAATATTCTTCATAAAATTTTTAGAGAATCCATATTCAACATAAGTATTGTTAATAAATTCTTGTAATGTAGAAGTTGTTACTTGAGATAATCTATAAAATCCTACTCTTGGTTTAATATGATTTTTAATTATGTTCTTATATGCTTGAATAGTATGATATTTAAGATTTATCTCACAATGTTGTTTCATCCAATAATCTAAATAATCAGAATATGATATTGTGGAAGGTTTAAAAGAATGTCCTGTCTGTTCATATTCATTAAAAGCAATTATTCCTGCTTTTTCTGCTTCTGTTTTTGTTTTGAACCCTGATTTAGTAACTTGCTTTCTTTTTCCTTCAACAGCTGCAACTTCAAATTGATACTGATAGTATTTTCCTCTTTTTCTTACATTAACCATTTTTATTACCTCCAAATTTTAATTTGTAGATAATAAAAGAGCTAACACTATAATGTGTTAACTCCTCAATTTGTCATTTATGGTCAAAAAATAAAATTTAAATTTCCGTTGACAATCCGTTGACAGTTGACAATTTTTTAAGTTTTCTAAATTCGCAAATGCCCTATTTATGCGTTTTTCCCACAACAGTTTTTGTATTTCTTCCCAGAACCACAAGGACAAGGGTCGTTTCTACCAATTTTTGGTTCTTCATTTACAACAGTTCTATCAATTCCACCTTCTTTTGGAGAAGCATCTCCATCAACAAGTTCAATAGCAGTTTTCTCTTGTTGTAATTTAGCATCAGTAATTCTTGCAGATTCTTTTCTTGATGTTCCTTCATCTCTCTTAGTTACATGCATTAATAATTTAACAACATCATATTTGATATCATAGTTCATTTCTTCGAACATCTCTCCACCCTCTTGTCTGTAAACAACAACTGGGTCATGTTGTCCATAAGCACGAAGTCCAACACCGTTTTTTAGTTCGTCCATGTTATCAATATGTTCCATCCATTTTTGGTCAACAATCTTTAGCATAACAACTCTTTCAAGTTCTCTTAAAGATTCTCCAAAATGTTCTGATTTATCTTCATAGATTTCATTAGCTCTCTTGATTAATTCATCAGTAATATCATCTGCATCTAATTTGTCTTTCTTTAATGCTCCAAGTGATTCAATTCCAAATACATCAAATATTTCTTGAGCTAGTCCTTCTTTATCACTAGTTCCTTCATTTACATAAGTTGAAACAACAACTTCTGCAACAGAATCAATCATATTAATAACACTGTCTTTTAAGTTTTCGCCATCAAGAACTTCTCTTCTTTGGTCATAAATGATTGTTCTTTGTTTGTTCATAACATCATCGTATTGTAAAACGTTCTTTCTAATACTGAAGTTTCTGCCTTCAACTTTCTTTTGAGCATTTTCAACTGCTTTTGATATAAGTTTTGAAGCTATTGGCATATCATCTTCTACACCAATTTTGTTATAAACATTTTCTATTGTTTTTCCGCCAAATATTTTCATTAAGTCATCATCAAGTCCAATGAAGAATTTTGACTCTCCTGGGTCTCCTTGACGTCCAGCACGTCCTCTTAACTGATTATCGATACGTCTTGATTCATGTCTCTCAGTACCAATTATTTTAAGTCCGCCACTTTTAATAACTTTCTTTCTCTCGTCCTCAATTCCTTTTTCGTATTTTTTAACAAGATTTCTAAATTCTTCACGTCTTTTTAATATAGCATCATCATCAGTTTCATTAAATGCTGTTGCTTCTTCAATTTCCTCATAAGTATATTTGTTTCTCATTTCTTGCTTAGCTAAATATTCGCTGTTTCCACCTAACATAATATCAGTACCACGTCCTGCCATGTTAGTTGCGATTGTAACAGCTTTATATTTACCAGCTTGAGCAATAATTTCAGCTTCTTTTTCATGATATTTAGCATTCAATACTTGGTGTGGAATTCTTTCTTTAGTAAGTAGTTTGCTTAGTCTTTCTGATTTTTCGATTGAAACTGTACCAACTAATACTGGTTGACCTTTATCATATGATTCCTTAACTTCTTTTACTATTGCTCTAAATTTTGCATCAATGTTTTTGTATATTACATCTGGCATATCTTTTCTAAGTACTGGTTTGTTTGTCGGAATTTCTATAACATCTAATTTGTAGATTTCTTCAAATTCTTCTTCCTCTGTCATAGCTGTACCAGTCATACCTGATAATTTATTATACATTCTAAAGTAATTTTGGAATGTAATATTTGCAAGTGTTTTTGATTCATCTGCAACTTTTACATGTTCCTTTGCTTCGATTGCTTGGTGTAGACCATTATTGTATCTTCTACCATACATAATACGTCCAGTAAATTCGTCAACAATAAGAACTTCCCCTTCTTTTACTATATAATCAACATCTTTTTTCATTATACCATGCGCACGTAAAGCTTGGTTAACTGCATGAACTAACTCAGAGTTATCTAAATCATTGAAATTTTCAAGATTAAATTCTTTCTCAGCCTTTTCAATACCTTTTTGTGTTAATGATGCTGATTTTGCTTTTAAGTCAATTATATAATCGTATTTTTCATTATCTTCTTCTTGTTCAATGTTTTTAACGTCTTCTTCAATTATTGTTTTTGCCTCTAGTTTACTAACAAATCTGTCAGCCTTTTTGTATATATCAGATGCTTCATTAGCACGTCCTGAAATAATAAGTGGTGTACGTGCTTCATCAATTAAAATACTATCAATTTCGTCGACTATACAATAATGTAAATCTCTTTGAACTAATTGATTTTTGTATACAACCATATTGTCTCTTAAGTAATCAAAACCAAATTCATTATTTGTTCCATAAGTAATATCACAATTATATGCTTCTTGCTTTTCATTTGGCTTCATTTGGCTTACAACAAGTCCTACTGATAATCCTAAGAAATTATATAGTTTTCCCATCCATTCACTATCTCTTTTTGCTAGATAATCATTTACTGTAATTACGTGAACTCCTTTTCCTTCTAGAGCATTTAAATATGCTGGAAGTGTTGCAACTAAAGTTTTACCTTCACCAGTTCTCATTTCGGCAATTCTTCCTTGGTGTAATATAATACCACCTATTAATTGCACATCGAAATGTCTCATTCCTAGTACTCTTTTTGAAGCTTCTCTAACAACTGCAAATGCTTCTGGAAGAATATCATCTAATGATTTTCCTTCTTTTAATTCTTTTTTAAAATAATCTGTTTTTGCTTTTAATTCATCATCTGATAATTTTTCTAATTCTTTTTCTATGCTGTTAATTTTTTCAACTATTGGCATTACTCTTTTTACTTCTTTTTCGCTATACGATTTAAATAACTTCATTTTGTTTCCTCTTTTCTATATGTAATCAAATATATACTTATTTATCATATCATTTATTAACTAATTTTGCAATATTTTAGCTGAAAAAATTGAAAAATACTA
>CAQYCU010000089.1 GCA_948919095.1 uncultured Clostridia bacterium
AAATTCATATTATACTTTTTTTCCTCCACCAAACTATTAGTGACCCTAATCGTGCTACTAATATGTGCTTAGTTTAGTTTTTCTATTCGATATCCTATTTTGTTAATGGTTTTTATTTCGTCTTTTAGGTCTAATTTTTTTCGTAATTGTTGAATATGATAGTCTACTGTCCTTGTTTCGATTTCTTCATTTATTGACCAGACTTTATTAAGTATATTATCACGTGATAATGCTTTTCCAACATTTTCAATTAATAGCAAAAATAAATCATATTCTTTGGGTGTTAAATTCACTTTTTGTTTATTCTTATATACTACTCTTTCTTCTTTATTTAACATAATGTCGTTGTATGTACATATATTAGCACTACTTTCTTTTATTCTTAATTCTACTCTTGCTAATAATTCTAATGGCTCAAAAGGTTTTGTCATATAGTCTTTTCCACCTTCTGAAAGTCCTTTTACTATTGTTGATACATCATTTCTAGCAGATAGGAAAATAATTGGAATATCTGTTTTATTTATTTTTTCCATTATTTCGAAGCCATTAAGCTTAGGTAACATTATATCTAATATTATTAAGTCAAATTGTTCATTATTTACTTTGTACATTGCGTTCTGTCCATCGTATACATTTTCAACTATATATTTTCCCATTTTTAATGTGTCTTTTATTAAGTTTGCAATATTTTCTTCATCCTCTACAACTAAAATCTTTTTCATTTTATGCTCCCCCTTTTATGTTTTTAAGATATATAATCAATATATTCTTCTAAACATACTCCTAAACTTCTCATCTTTTTTGCGTTTTCTTCTCCAACATATCTCCAATGCCAAGGCTCATAACTCATTTTTGTAATATTTTCTTTCTCTTTTGGATACCTAAGTACAAATCCATAGTCCTCTGCATTTTGCTTTAACCATTCAAATTCTTTTGTACTTTCAAAAGAGTTATTTACATAGTTAAAGTCTACAGCTAATCCTAAATTATGTTCACTATATCCTGGTCTGCTAATTATTTCTTCTGTAAGCCTTTTGGCTTCTTCTGTCCTTTTTCCCATATTCTTATAATATTGTACTTTATTGTTATATATTTTAGTTTGCTCCTCTACACTTCTATATGAGGATTGTACCCATATTCCACCTGCTTGCTGTTTTCTCATATCGTCTATCATATTTTTTAGGTACTGTATTGCTCTACTGTCAAACTTTCTATATTCGTCAATATTTTCAAGTGTTATTTCGTAATTATCTGGTAATTTGTTTTCTGGGTTTACCAACATAAGCTGCCAGTCCAGTTCTGAACTTGTTTTAGCTTTTTTTCCTGATATTTCATTTTTGATTTCAGTTTTAGCAATGTTATCCTGCTTTTTTATTTTAGCACTTATTTTTATAATCATTCCTAATACTGTTATTAATAATATAACTAATATTACTAAAGTTAATTTATTGTGGTTAATTCTTTTCTTTTCCATATAATCTACTCCTCCTATTTGAATAGATTATATCCACTTATGCTCATTTAATCCTCATAGAATTGCAAGATTTTTGTAAGTTTTTTGTAAGGGCTTATTTTTATAATATAGTTTTCCTTATAATATCACAAAAGAGAGTTCTTTTCAATGAATTTTTTACGTTGAAACTATAAATTTTTTGTTTCATTACATTGATAAGTTGCTCTCTTATTATTTTTATAAATTACATGCCTTTATTTCATAGAAATCCTTTTCTGAAGCTTTTTCTTCAAGTTCTATCCAATATCTCTGGTCAATTTTTCCATCCTCTGATATGACTTCATTTTCTAAAATACCACCATTTTTCATAATACTTTTTGCTGAAGCTACATTTTCTTTATTGCATGCCATTAAAACTCTATTTATCCCAAGTTTTTTGCACTCTTCCAAAGCTAATCTAATCATTTCTGTTGCATAACCTTTTCTTCTCTCTGATGGTCTAACACCATCTCCAATATGTCCTATATTAAAATATAATCTTTCATTTAGTTTGTGTCTAATTTGCAACATCCCTACTACTTTGTTGTCAGATTTTCTTACTCCTAAGAATACTGTGGAGGGTATACAGCTTCCTATTATTGTTTTTTCTGACAAATCGTTATTTATCTTTTCTAACCATTTGTCAAAGTCTTTTAATGAATCAAGTCCACCAACACCATTTAATTTGTACTCATTGTTGTCAATATGTTCTTGAACATATTCTTCTAGTTGTTCTCTGTATTCTGTTGTTGGAAATACTAATTCTAATTCTCCAAATGCGCTTTTTTTTATTTCCATTTGTACCCCTCCTAACTAAAAAGCCTCGAAAAGAAATCACCTAAGACTACTTTGCAAGACTTTTTGTATTCTTACTTTTTATTGTAAGTCATTTTAATATTTGAATTTTTATTTTTTCTTTTTTACCTCCACTGTTACCAGCTTATTTCGACTTTGAATTTTAACACATTTTTCTTATTATGTCAAATATTATTTTTTCTTGTCGTTTTTCGTCCGTTTATTATCATAATTTTATCTTTTGTTATATTCTTATTATGTCTTTATTATCTTATACTTTTGCTTTATCCTAATTCTTCAAAGCGGTACTTTTGAGTTACTTCTGGATATTTCTCATGGTCTACTTCTGATAAAAACATTTCTAATGGTCTAGCATATATTACACCATCTTTATGATTTGTCTTTCCTAAATTTCCTGTACAACGATACACAACAAATTTTTCTCCTGTTTCTGTATGTTCTGCAACTGCAATTATAAATGCCATTGTTCCCTTAAAATGTTTCCAAATAGTAAATGGTTTTACAACTCTCTCTTCCATATTATTTTCCTTTCTTTTATCAAAGTAGATTTTATTTTATAAAATTAAAATGTTTTATATTTCTACAAAGGTTATCGTGCTTTGATATTATAATTTTTCTACAAAAAATGTCCTTATTTTTAATTTAAGGACATTATATTTTATTTTAATAAAAATGTAAATAGTTTATCTGTTTTTTATTATTCCATGATTAGAAAGTTACCTGACATATTATTATTTTCTTCCTGCACTTTTTTGCCATATTCTATTTTATTTTGATTTATCTTTTTAATATTTTCTTTTGATGTATATACATATATCTTTGTCCTTTCATAATCTCTTATCTCTTTATTGTTTATATCTTCTATAAATGAATTAAAAGCTTCAAGTGTTTTTGTATCATCCTTATAACAATGAAAGAATATTTCAATATAATTATATTTTTTGCTTATTTGTGTGCTGTAATTTGTTGCACAAAATTCTGGATGTTCAAATCTTACAGTTATGTTATCTTGTTCATTTTCTATATATTCTATATCACAAGCACTATCCCATATTATTAATTTATCATTCATTTCAAAAATATATTCGTCTTGTTTATTATTTACATTTACATACTCAAATTGTGTAAGCCCACCTATAACAAGGCCTATGCCTCCGCCTGCTAACAATAATGCTGATATTATAATAATTCCAATAACTTTTTTGTCATTCTTTTTGCTAATTATAAAGTAATATAGTATTTTTAAAACTATGAAATTCAAAAGTAATCCTGCAATTAATATAAACAATGCTCCCCAAAATACTAGTCCTGTTCTTGCAATTAAAAAGCTTAAAATCACTAAGGTTACTAATGCAATAAAGGTTAGTGAAAACTCTATTCCAACTAATACTGCTAATGCTTTAAAACATGTTAATACACATTTAAGAATTCCTGATAAAAATTTTGATTGAGTATGTTCTGGGTCCCTAATTATTATTTTTTCTCGTTTATCTTTAATAAACATTTTTTTCTCTTTAGAATTATCTCCCATATCTTCGTTATTCAAATTATTGTTTTGCTTTCTTTCACTATCTTCTATTTTATCAGTTATGTTACCTTCACATACTATTTCATAATAATCTAAATATCTAATTTTGAATATATGAAATAATACTGAAAGTCCTACTGTAAGTGCTAATACAATATATACGGATTTTACAATTCCTATATATGCTTCGTATGCTTCCCATGGCATTTTTCCAAATATTCCTGCAAATACTTGTCCACCTATTGCTCCTAATATTGCAAATATGCACACTAAAAATAAGATTATACAGCCTTGTTCTATCAAGCATTTAATTTTTTGTTTAAATTTCATACTACAAAACATTTCAACTGTTTTTGTTAT
>CAQYCU010000090.1 GCA_948919095.1 uncultured Clostridia bacterium
TAAATTGTTAAAATACTATTTAGATTTAGGACTAATTAATGAAAATACAACAATAATAGCACATAGTATTGCACCAGTATTTGTTTGCAAATTTTTAGTAGAGAATAAATTAAAAGTAAAAAAATTAATATTTGTATGTGGATTTAACAATTATTTAGGAATAAACGAAGAGTACGATATAGTAAATAGAACAATGTATTTTGACAATTTAGAAAAAGTAAAACAATATGCAAATGAAATAATATGTTTTTATTCAGACAATGATCCATATGTAAAATATGAAGTAGAAAAAGAATTTGCAGATAAAATTGCAACAAAGCAAGTTTTAATACCAAATGCAGGACACATAAATAGCGAAAGTGGATATGATACATTTGAAGATATAGTAAATTATATTTAAGAGGTAAGAAAATGAAGATAGTAAAATCTAGTGATGCACAAACAATAAAAAATAGTGATACAAGTAAATTATTAGAATATTCAATAGATTTAAATGATAAAGATATTGATTTTTGTATAAATACAATTAATGGTAGATATCCAGAAAAAGGGTATTGTACAAATGAAAAGTGCAAAGAAATTTGTTATATACTAGAGGGAAAAGGAACTCTTAATAAAAAAGATAAAATCATAAATTTTGAACAAGGAGATGTAATTCTAATAGAAAAAGAAGAAATCTACTATTGGAACGGAAATTGCAAAATAATTATGATATGTACTCCAGCATGGTATAAGGCACAATGTAAATTATTAAAATCGTAAGAAAGGAATAGGTGCTATATGGAATATTCTTTTAAAAATTGCACATTAGATGATTTTGAGTTTTTATTTGAATTAAAGAAAGAAAACTTTAAATGGTATGTTGATAAAATTTGGGGTTGGAATGATGATGACCAAAAACAAAGATTAAAACAAGACTTAGAAGAACATTTAGCTCATAAACGAATTATTTTAGTGGATAGTAAAAAGGTGGGAGTATATGCAGTACATATAACAGAAAATGGAGATTTATTTATTAATGAAATAAGTATATTAAAAGAATATCAACATAAAGGGATTGGAAGAAAAATATTAGAAGAACAATTAAAGGAAAATAGGCAAAAAGGAATTAGAACGATTCTACAAGTATTTAAAGATAATCCAGCTAAAACTTTATATGAAGAATTAGGTTTTAAAGTATATGGAGAAAATGAAACGCATTATCAAATGGAAAATGTAAAATAAGGTAATATAAGTAAGAGGTAGAAAAAATGAAATTATTTTCAAAAGAAGTAAAAGATATGAACGAATTAAACGAAGTTCTAAAAAATAATAGTGAAATGTCAAAAGAATATGAAGTTGCAGTAATTGTATATGCTTTTGACAAAGAAAATAAAATAGTATTTCAAAGAAGAGGTTTAGGATGTAGAGATGAACAGTTAAAACTAGAAACTATTGGAGGCAGAGTAAAGAAAAGTGATATAGATTTTAGAACAGCATTACAAAGAGAAATTGAAGAAGAAATTGGAACAGATGCAGATATTGAACTACAAGAATTTATTGTAGCAACTTATGCTAAAACATTTGATGTAAGAAATAATAAAGAACAAGACTGGGTTTATCTTGTATATAAAGGAAATTTAAAAAGTGGAGAATTAAAAATCGCAGAACCTAATAAATGTTTAGGATATGAAAGATATAAAATCGGCGAAGTAGACCAAAATGAATTAAGCAATGGTGCAAGAGAATTATATAATATTGTAAGTGAGAAATATAGTTATTTAAAATAAATGGAGGAAATCAAATAATGAAAATTATAGCAGGGTGTGTAATAAAAAGAGATAACAAAATATTAATGGTAAAAGAAGCAAAAAAATCATGTTATGGACAATGGAATTATCCAGCAGGACATTTAGAAGAATTTGAAAAAATAATGGATGGAGCAATAAGAGAAACTTTTGAAGAAACTGGATGTAAAGTTAAATTACTAGGTGTTTTGCCTATTGCTAACATTGATTTAGAAAAAGAAACACATATTTTAATAAGATTTATGGCTGAAATAATAGAAGAAAACATAGAATTTGACAAAGAAGAAATTTTAGATGTTAAATGGATTCCAATAGAAGATATAAAGAAAATGAAAAAAGAAGAATTAAGAGGTTACGAAATAGGTATAAAAACTATTGATGACATTGAAAATAACAAAATATATCCTTTAGATATATTTGACAATAATAAATATAATTAATAAATATAAATAAGTTTAATAAAAAAAGAAAGGATTTGATAAATTATGAAAATTACAAAATTCCCACAATCATGTTTATTAATAGAAACAAAAGGAAAGAAGATATTAGTTGATCCAGGAAATTTAAAATATAAAGAGGAGTATTTTGATATATGGAATACTGTAAATATAATTTTAATAACACACAAACATCGAGATCATTGTAATACAGAGATATTAGAAAAAATAGATAAGAATATCAAAATATATTCAAGTAACGAAGTAAAAAATGCTCATCCGACATTAGATATACATATAGTTAAAGAAAATGATGAAATTAGTATTGAAGATAAAATAAAAATAGAAGTAGTACATGCTGAACATGGATATATACCACCAATGAAAACAGGAGCAAAAGTTATTGAAAACATAGGATATATAATAGATGATAATGAAACAAGAGTATATATAACAAGTGATACTATTTGTTTCCAAAATGAATATAAATGTGATATTTTATGTGTTCCAGTTTCAGATTATGGAGTAGTAATGGGAGCTTTTGAAGCCTCATTATTTGCAAAAGAAACTAATGCAAAATTAGTAATTCCACTACATGCAGATAGTCCTAAATATCCTGTAAATTTTGATTTTGTAAAGGAAATGTTTGATAAAAACGAAGTTGAATATGAGATATTAGAAAATGATGAAAGTATAGAAATAGAATAAAGCAAGAGGAGCATTATGTATAAATAGGAGTAGAATATGAAAGTTTTAATATTAAGCTTTAGTAGTAATCAAGTAAATGAAGATAGTTTTGTACCAAATAAAATAGGATTAACATTTTCTTGTGTTGAAGAATGCGAAAAACAATTAAAAACACTAAAATATGAATATGAACATATTTGTATAAATAAAAAGAATATAAAGAAATGTATTGCATGTGGTAAAAGAGGATGGGGAATATGTTTAGAGGAACATATCTGCATACAAAAAGATGATTTCAATGAAATTTATAAACATATGGAGAATTTTGATGCTTACATTTTTATTACTCCAGTGTATTTTCATGAAATGAGCGAATCAGCAAAAACATTTTTTGATAGATTAAAAAGATGTGATGCTTTTAAAGAAGATTCAAAAATAAAAGGAAAGAAAATTGTTTGTATTGCTTGTGCTGGTGGAAGTGGTAGTGGAACAGAAGAAACATTAATGGCATTTGATACACTAAATTACTTTTTAAAAATTAAAATGTATGCAAGGATACCAGTAACAAAAGCTAATTTTGAAGAACAGAGAGAAACTATAAGTAAAGCAATGGAATTGGAGGAAAATTAATATGGAGACACTAGAAGAATATTTAGACTTTGCAAAAGATATAGCAAAACATGCTGGAGAAGTAATGATTAAGTATTTTAAACAGAATAATGGTGCAAGTTATAAAGGAGATAAAACTATTGTAACACTAGCAGATACGGAAATAAATTCATACTTGATAAAAAGAGTTAAAGAAAAATATCCTTCTCATTCAGTAGATGGAGAAGAAGAACAATTTGGTAAAAGTGATTATGTATGGGTATGCGATCCAGTTGATGGAACAGCAATGTATGCTAGACATGTTCCAGTAGCAGTATTTTCACTAGCTTTAGTTATTAATGGAAAATCAGCAGTTGGAGTAGTATATGATCCATTTACAGATAGTTTATATACTGCTATAAAAGGACAAGGTGCATATAAAAATGGAGAAAAAATAACTGTGAATAACTATGAATTAGATGATATGAAAACTGTATGCCATTATGATTTATGGGTTGGAGCAGATTATAATATATCTAATGTATTACAAGAATTAGGAAATAAAACATACATTATTGGATTAGGAAGTATTATAAGAGCTTGTATGTGTGTTGCTTCTGGAGATTTTACTCTTGCTATTTTTCCAGGTACAAAAC
>CAQYCU010000091.1 GCA_948919095.1 uncultured Clostridia bacterium
GCTATTTTAGTTAATATAAATTATTTATAAAATACAAAGGAGAGAACTATGAAAAAGAAAGTAATGTCCATTATCGCAGTCGTGATGTGCCTGATTTTATGCGCCTGTGGAAGCAAAAACAAGGAAGCAGAAGAAAAGATCCAATATATGAAAAATCTTCAAGCGAAAATAAACATTGAAGAAGCAACTATTTACTTAAACGATGCTAACAAGGAAATCATTACTTCGTTATATGCGATGCAGGAAGGGGAGACTGAAAAAAGTATAGAGCATTACCAAAAAGCACTAGAGCTAGTGAAAGATGTAAAAAAAAGGGTAGATGCAACGATTTCTTCTCCTAATTTTATTTCCAAGGAATTGGGAGAGCTTGAAGAAAACTTTGAAGAAACCATTACCATACTTCCAAGGTTTTTGGAATTATCCCAAGAAGAGACAGATGTTGCGGTAAGCATAATGAATGAAGGCGCTGAAAAGCACATACGGTTACTTAAGGTCCTTAATGCTTCTTCATTTCTCTATGAAATCAGAGATTTTGATAAACTACCTGACGCAGAAGCACAAGCTAATCTAAAAGAACGTTGGGAAATGTTTAACTTTGAAAAAGATGTGGAATGCCCTGAAACAGTTGACAAGCAAGAGCTATATTTGATATGGGCAAGGCAGTACTTTGAGGACCTGGATGAAGAGGAATTTTTAACGCAGCTGCAAATTTTGAGGGAGAATGACGATTTAGGAAGAGCCGACCTCAATCGGCTTTGGACGGAACTTATTGAAAATTTCATATGAAAAGCGGAAGCGGGTGCCACAAGGGCACCCGCTTTGCATTTTATCGTTCTAGTATTTATAAATAGGCTAAGACAAATAAAAGATGAATAAAATTTTGATTGACTTTCTGCCTTTATTTAATTTATCCAACCCTTCAATTATATTTTTCCAAGGATATAAAGAAAAAATCAACCATTTCTGATTGATTTCTGTATCTATCTGTTCAATTTAGTTCGAACAGATACGTCGTTGGTGCGGTTTTATTACAGGTTACGAACTTTTTATTCTCTTTCTAAATTATGAATTTATTATACATAACTTATTATCAAAAATCAATAGCTAAATTTCATTTTTACGAGTGATTACAAACTTTTGTTTTGAAATGTATTGACTTTTATTTATGAACACTATATAATTTGGAAAGAATAGGAAGTGATAAATGCATATGGATATAAATAAAAATATTATAAATTTGATAAAAAGAAATGATACAAAGTTTAAAAACATTAAGTTTATGCAAGATGAAAAGCTAAAAAAAGAATTCTTTACATCATTAAAAAACTATGAATTTAAGCTAACTGAACAATCTGCCTATGAAATTGCTTTATGGATAGAATCAAATGAAAAACATTTATCAGCATCACAGCAAAATAACTTTACTAAATATAGTTTAGGTGAAATTCTTTTGGTTGATTTAGGTTGGAATAACTATGATAGAGAATTTGCATATATTCATCCTACTATTGTTATAAAAGAAACTGCTACAAAAATATTTATAGTTCCTTGCTCAAGTGGTACTCCAAGAAAAGACAAAAATGGTAATATTTATCCAGAGTTTGAAATCGGAACAACTAATGATGGCTTTCAAAAAAATACAGTTGTTATGCTATATGAAGCTAAATATATTGATAAAAACAGAGTTATTTCAAGACTTGGTAAAACTTCTAATCAATTCTTTGATAAAATTTACAATAAGTTATTTGAGCAAATATTTGAACCAATACATTATAAAATGCAAAAATTAGAAAATAATCAATAATAATCTTGATTTTACATATAATAGTTATATGAATATAGAAAGAAATTTTTATATTTCGATTGACTTATCGTTTTAGAAATGCTATACTAAATATAGATATTTGAGGCGGTATGCCAATGCCATAGGCTTTAGACCTATGATGAAAAGTTAAATAGCTTAATACTTGATGACAAGTGTTAAGCTATTGTTTTTACTTACATTTTACATTATTTATTCAAACTTTTTTATTATAAAATTACCCCAAATAGTATTTTGAGCATTTCTTTTTGTGCTTGGTAGAGTTTCAAAATAATCAATGATTTTAACATTCTTACCTGTTTTCTTTAATGTTTCTTCCATTTCCTCTTTTGTTAAAAAGTTATAATATTTTCCCTCTTTCACCTCATAACCAGTACCTATTTTAAATGAAGTATAAATAACACCATTATCTTTTAGTGCATTTATCATCTTAGTAAAAATTTCTGCTAATTTTTCTTTTTCAATATGCAATATCGAAGAACAAGCCCAAATTCCATCATATATATTTTCATCATCTAATTCTTCAAATTTCATACACTCAACTTCTCGATTTATATATTTACTAGCTAATTTGCACATTTCTATTGCCCCATCTATCGCTTTAACATTATAACCATTATCCAAAAAATATTTACTATCTCTTCCTGAGCCACAACCAAAATCCAAAATATATGCTTTACTTGGTAATCTACTCAAAAACCTTTCATAATTTTCATTTAAATTTCCAACTAATGTTTGTTCACAATACAATTGTGCATTTTTGTTATAGTATTCTAAAGTATTATATTTTTGTTCCATGATTTAACACCTCCATAATTTATCACTTTTTCATAATTATACTAGCATAAATACCAACACTAATCAAGTATTATTCTTTTGCATATTTATTTATTAAATTTTATGCTGTTAAATAAATATAAAGCAACTTTATTTTGCTGTGTTGAATCCATTTCCATAATTTTGCTTGAAACAAATATTATATAAGGGTAATTTGCAAAGTTGACAGTAGTTGTTCTGTATTCTATATTAATTTCTTTTAGCAAATTATCAAAGTGTTTATACATTTCTTTTTTACCATATTCTAAATTAGTATGACTGTAATTATCACACATACATATTGCTAATCTTAATTTATTTTCTAAGTCCATATCTTTTATCATATCTATTACATAATTTACTTTTTCATCGTTCATAATTTTTTATTCCTTTCGATTTTAATTTTTTACTACTTTTTGGGGTATGGGGTGTAAACCCCCATCTTTGAATTTGTGCGGGAGTACAAATTCATTGCTTGCTAGGACACAGATTTTGCATTTGCGGGAAGACAAATGCAGTGCTTGCTAGGACACGAATTTTTAAATTCTAAAAAATCGCATTTTTTCTTGTGTTAATTTTTACTTTATTTTTTGTGAAATTTTCAAAATAATTTATGCCATTTCTGATGGAATTCTTGGTATCAATGTTAAGTAATCTACTATATTTTCATTTTCAATATAAGGACAATTTATAATTCCATCTGTATAAAAATTTTGTTTTAGTAGTTCATTATATATCGTTAAAGTTGCATTATCATACTCATTATTTGCAATTTTATTATTAGAAAATACAAAATAATCTTCTTGCAATTTCTCTAATTCTTCTTTAGTAATTGCTTCTTTATAAATAAAACCCACATTATTATTTTGTAAGATTTCATATAGATATTCTATATAATCTTTGCTACTTTTTGAGATAAATTCTTCTGTAAATTTAATATTTGTTATCTCAATATTGTAGTTTTTATCTCTCTTAATTTCGATTGTATCTATTAATCTTTTAATTAATTCTTTTTTAGATTTTCTATTTAAACTCTCAAAAATAAATGTAAAGCCTAACCTGTTTTTTAAGACAACTTCATTATCTTCAATATCACAATTTAACTTTTTCAATAACTCTATTGTGTATTCTTTATAATCATTGTTAGGATCAATCTGTTGTTTTTTCTTATTTAAGTTTTCAATTTCTTTCTTAATAACATCATTTTTATGGTTAATAGTTTCAACATTTAAGGTAGAACTCAAATATAAATCTACTAACTTTTTCTCTTGCGTTTTCAACTTTTCAATGGCTTTTTCTATGTCTTTAATATCTTTTGTTTTTGTAGAATTGCATACTATAATTTCATTATCCATATCATACATATATCTTGTTAATTCATTTAAAA
>CAQYCU010000092.1 GCA_948919095.1 uncultured Clostridia bacterium
CTTGTCATTGATTCTAACATTTGAGTTGCAACTATAACTGGTTTTCCAACTTCATTACATCTCTTTATAAAACGTTTTTGAACTATTGGTACTTCTTCTAATGGTATTTCAACACCCATATCACCACGAGCTACCATTATACCATCAACTAATTCAAGTATTTCTTCAAAATTGTCAATTCCTTCTTGGCTCTCAATTTTAGCTATTATTCCAACTTCTTGACCACCATTGTCATCAAGTAGTTTTCTTATTTGATTAACATCATCTGCTCTTCTTATGAAAGATGCAAATATGAAGTCAAATCCTGCTGTTACACCTTTTGTTATGTCATCAATATCCTTTGGTGCTAGAGCTGGTTGTTCTAGTTTTACACCTGGAACATTCATTGTCTTTCTTGAACCTAATCTTCCTGTATTTTTAGCAACACAATAAATGTCTTGGTCTTTTATTTCTTTTACTTCGAATTCAATTGCACCATCATCAACTAATATTGTTGAGCCTGGTTTAACATCTTGATATAAGTTTTTGTAGCTTATTGTTGTTTTTGTATTGTTTCCAATTATATCATCATGAACAAACACAAATTCTTGTCCTTCATTTATTACTACCTTTTCATCTCCTGATTCTAATTTTCCAGTTCTAATTTCTGGTCCTTTTGTATCAAGACACATAGCTATAGGTAGATTTAATTTTTCTCTACATCTTTTTATTGTATCAATTTTTTCTGCGTTCTCTTCATATCCACCATGTGAAAAGTTTATTCTACATACATTTAATCCAGCATTCATTAAGTTTGTAAGCATTTCTTCGCTTTCACTAGCTGGTCCTATTGTTCCTATTATTTTAGTTTTTCTAAAATCTTTCATTTTTCATCGTCCCTTCTAAAATTATTTTATTTAAGCAAATTTGATTATATCACTTGTTTATATAAAATTCAACATTTTTTACAAATAATTATCTGATTTTTGCCCTTAATAAATTACTACATATATTATTGCCATTCTCAGCTCAAATAATTATTCTGTAATCCATTTAATTAAATCGAGATTCATTGTATCAGCAATCATATCATTTTTAGGTACTACTCTAAATGTGTACCCATAATCTCCACCTGATTTTAGTTCAATCTTTGCTGAATATTTATGTTTTCCATTTTCTTCTTCAATGTATTCCATTTCAGTAATAGCAATATCCTCAACAATTCCGTTTTGAGTAATCTTGCCATAGAATACTTGCGCAGTTATGTCTTCTGGATTAATTAATTTATTAGGAAATTTTACTTCACAACCTACTGTAATCTTATTTCCTGCATCAATTTCAATATCATTATAATTTGATGGACTTTGTGTTATTTCGATTCCTTCAAAGTTTTGTTTTATATTATGTTTCCATTCATTTAAAACTGATACTTCATTCAAATCTCTATATTTCTTTGTTAAATTGCAAAGAGGAATGTACATTTTATATAAATAATCTTCTAACATTCTTGTTGTGCTGTATTCCCCTGCGTTTGTCGCTATTGTGTTTTTCATCATTTCTACCCATTTTTCAGAATAGCCATTTTCATTTTTGTCATAATATAATGGAAAAATCTTATTTTCAAGTATATCATAAATACTTTGTGCATCTGCATCATCTTGTTCATCGTAGCTCTTATATTCTGCATTTGTTCCAATAGCCCAACCATTTTTCTGATTATATCCTTCTGCCCACCATCCATCAAGTACACTAAAATTAATTACACCATTTGCTGCTGCTTTTTGACCACTTGTTCCTGATGCTTCAAGTGGTCTACGTGGGTTGTTAAGCCAGATGTCAACACCTGAAACTAAATATCTTGACATTCCTATATTATAGTTTTCAAGTACAAATAGTTTTCCTTTGAATTGTGGTTTTAATGATAATTCATGAATATATTTTATTAGGTCCTTACCTTCTTTATCCTTTGGATGAGCCTTTCCTGCAAATACAAGTTGGATTGGCATATCTTTTTGATTGAATATCTTTGTTATTCTTTCTAAGTCTCTAAATATAAGTGTTGCTCTTTTATATGTAGCAAATCTTCTTGCAAATCCTATTGTTAAAGCATTCGGGTTAAGATTTTCAGTAATAGAACTAATATCATCATACGAGTAATTATATCGACGAAGTCTTTCTGTGGTTGATTTTTTTACTAATTGTAACATTTTTTCTTTTCTTGATTGATGCACTTTCCACAATTCTTCATCAGGTATCTTATATACATCTTTCCATACTTCATTACTGCTTATATTATCTTGCCAGTATGGTCTCATATATTTATTATATACTTCTTTAATTGTTGGTGCTACCCACGAACAAGTATGTATACCATTAGTTACATAATCAATTGGTGATTCATTTGGTGGTACATTGGGCCATACATCTCCAAATAATTCTCTTGAAACTGCTCCATGTAATTTACTTACACCATTTTTCTTTCCAGCAATCTTTAGTGCTAGTATTCCCATATTAAATCCAGAAGATAAGTCATCATCTTCTTTCATTCCCATATTCAAGAATTCTTCTTTTGATATTCCAAGTTTGTTCCAATATCCATCAAAGTATTTCTCTACTAATTCCATTGGGAATATATCATTTCCCGCTGGAACTGGTGTATGTGTTGTAAATACTGTCATTGATGATACTATATCTCTTGCTATATCAAATGATACTTGTTTGAATTTTATAATATTTTTCATTAATTCTATTAATAAAAATGCTGAGTGTCCTTCATTCATGTGATATATTGTTGGCTCTGTTCCTAGGGAATATAATAAGTTTACTCCCCCCATTCCTAGTACTATCTCTTGTCTAATTCTCATTTCTTGGTCGCCACCATAGAGAGTAGCTGTTATATCTCTAAATTCTTCTGGATTTTCGTCAATATCAGAGTCCATCAAATATAGTTTATTTCTTCCAACATTAATTTGCCACACTTTAATGAATAGTTCTTTTCCAAGCATAAGTAAGCGTACTAGTAAGTCCTTTCCTTCCTTATTTTTTACAGGAGTTAAAGGTAGTAAGCTTAAGTCTACGTCTTTATATATCTCTTCTTGCTGTCCTTGTCCATTTAATTTTTGTTGAAAATAACCCTTTTTATATAACAATCCTATTCCAATTAGAGGAATGCCCATATCACTAGATGATTTCATATGGTCTCCTGATAATATTCCAAGACCGCCCGAATAAATTGCTACTGTTTCATCAAGTCCATATTCTGCTGAAAAGTATGCAATTGAGTCATTTACATTATTAGGATATTTCTTTGAAAACCATGTTGATTTTGTGTTCATATAGTCTTCAAAATCTTTTACAACTTTATCATATTCTTTTAGAAATTCGTTATCATTGGTTGCTTTTTCTAATACTTCTTGTGGTACTAGTCTTAAAAATTGTATAGGATTTTTTTCACATTTTTCCCACAAATCGTTATCCATTATTTTAAATAAACGTAAGAATTCTGAATTCCATGACCACCAAACATTATATGATATGTCATATAACTTTCCTATTCTTTTTGGAAGTTGTGGTCTTACAGTAATTTTGTTAAATACGTAAGGCATATTTATTCCTCCTTTGTTATTTCAAAAACCTTATCTTTCAGTTTATATTTTGTCTATTATATTATCTACTAATGATTTAAATTTGTCAATAAATTTTTTGTTTTTTATAGAAAATTTTTTTGTAATTTTTTGTGTTGCTTTTTTATCGTTTTTTCGACAAAATTTTGTAAAAATTTAGAGATAAAAATTAGTTGTTGTTGTTCTAATTTTTATCTCTGTTTTGGATTATAATTTTTTTATTTCTTCTATTGTTAATCCCGTTATTTCTGATACTTTTTCAGGATTCATTCCATCAAGCAACATCTTTTTAGTTATTTCCATTTGTTTCTTTTGTTGTCCAATTTTTTCACCTTCTATTTTTCCAATTTGTTTGTGTTATATTTATTATAATTTGACTATTAGACTAGTGGGCAATAGCAA
>CAQYCU010000093.1 GCA_948919095.1 uncultured Clostridia bacterium
TTGAAGTTTCAGTATCAAGTCCATCTAATTCTTGTTCATCACCTTTTGTTCCTAAGGTTGCAATTGTTAATACTTGTGTTTGACCTCTTGAAAATAATCCGCTTCCATGAACACGTGGAAGTAAATTAACTTCTGCTGATAATGGACGAACTTCATCTATTGCTCTTCCATCTGGTCTTTTATTCTCTGTTAGTATCATTTTTCTAACACATGATTTTTCTAAGTCATGTACAGCTGTAGCTATATCAAATGCTCTCTCTTCTTTTGCATCTTCGCCATACATTTCAACTGCTAATTCTTCAATTTGTTCTTTTACTTTATCAACATTGTCATTTCTAACTTCTTTGTCATTGTTTTGTACAGCTTCATACATAGCTGTTTCAAATTTATCACATACAGCTTTATAAAATTCAGTGTCTACTGCAAATGAAGTATACTCAAATTTTGGTTTGCCTATTTCCGCTTTTATGTTAGATATAAATTCACACATTTTCTTTATTTCAACATGTGCTGTCTTTATAGCTTGAAGCATAGTGTCGTTTGGTATTTCGTTTGCTCCGGCTTCAATCATTGTTATTTTTTCTAATGTTCCTGCTACTGTTAATTGTAAATCACTTTTGCTTCTTTGTTCTTCATTTGGATTTATTATAATTTGTCCATCTACATATCCTACTTGTACTGCTGCTGTTGGTCCTCCCCAAGGAATGTCAGATATTGATAATGCAGCTGATGTTCCTATATTTGCACATACTTCTGGGCTTGCATCTTGGTCCATTGATAATACTGTGTTTGTTACACATACATCATTTCTAAAATCGTGTGGAAATAGAGGTCTAATAGGTCTGTCAATGGCTCTTGATATAAGCACTGCTTTATCTGCTGGCTTTCCTTCTCTTCTATTAAAACTTCCTGGTATTCTTCCAACTGCATATAATTTTTCTTCATAATTTACTGATAATGGGAAAAAGTCAACTCCTGTTTGAGCTTCTTTTGCAGCTGCAACATTTGTCATTACAACTGTTTCTCCATATCTTACTGTTACACTCGCATTTGCTTGATTAGCAAACTTTCCTGTTTCGATTGTTAGTTTTCTACCTGCTAACTCAGTTTCATAAACTTTAAACATTTTATTTTTTCCTTTCGCTGCGCTTCGCTTCGTTCATCCTCCATATTTTCTCTTTGAAAAAAACATGTCTGACAATTCTTTCAAGAAGCCCACGCATTTATCTTGCGTTTGATTTTAAATCTGTAACCTCTATAAAAGGCTATTTATATAGTTAATAAGAGGCTTGTTTTATACTGTTTGCCTCTTGAATTTCTAAATAGTTTTTTATACAAGCTACAATTTATAAATCAATCGCTTTTTACGATATTATTTTACCATAATAATATCAATTTATCAATATTTTTGAATAATTATTATTATAGTTTATTTTTTGTTGTTTATAGCAGAAAAAAGACTAGGAGTAGATGTCCTAGTCTTTACTCATATTCGTCAAAATCTTGGTCTTGTTGTACTTTTTGAGTTATTGTATCTTCCTTTGATTGCTCTTGAGCTAAGTCTGGCTCTTCTAATGGTTTAGGTTGGTCTTGTTCTGGTACTTGCAATGATTTATTAAATTCTTGTTTTCTACTATCACTTGGCATCATTGCTTTTGAATATTTTCCTAAATCGTTGTTGTCAAAACCAAAGTCAGCTTCTTCTATGTATTCTCTTGCTATTTCTAATGTATCACCTTTAGACAATTTGTCAGTGCAAAATCCTATATCGTGCACAATTGATGACATTGAAAACCTAAAGCCCTCTGTTTTAGATGCTTTTTTAAAGTTGTGATTTAATTTTTTTAGTAAAAACATTTGACGCTTTTTATATTGTTCACTTTCTTTGCTTTCTTTTCCTCCCGTTTCTATTTCAATTCTTTTTTTCATTAAATTTAGACACTCTATATACATTTCATTTGCTAATTTCTGATTTGCCTTTTTCTTTCCAAATGACATAAAAGTATCTAATTCATATTCATCAAATATCTTCCTAATTCGACTTAAGCTTTCTTTTCCTTCTCCATTTGGAAAAATACTGTCAATTAATTCTTTTTCATATTCTTTTCCTTTATCTTTTATATGTGCAAATTTAAGTTCAGGTACACCAAGGGCAGCAGAAAGCATACTTCCGAGTGGTGCCAACGGGCTATATCCTGAGTCTGTTAATTCCATTGCATTATTCTTTTTATATAACTTTTGTCCTGAAACTAACCTCTCAAATATTGTGTTAGTCCATTCATAAAAGTTAATTTCAATTAGTGGCGTACTTTCAATTTTTTCTTTTGTCAGTATTCCTTCTCTAGTATTTTCATCTGTGATATGTCCTAATTCATGGAAAAGTGTTGGAGATACTGGCCATGCGTGCTCTCCTTTTTTGTTAAAAAACACCTTTTTGTTTAGTCTTATTTTGTCTTGTGCGGCATCTCCCAATATGTTCATATTATCAAATTCTTCAAAAGATATTGTATTTATTTTTGTATCTAATTGATTTAGTCTTTCTTGAAACTCGTCCAAATCCCATCCATATATTTTTTGACTTCTTATGAAAAATGGTATTATTAAATGCTTTATTCTACTATCCCAGTCTGATTTTCTGTCAAGCATTTCTTGTACTCTTGATACTATTATTTCTTCATTTATTTCTGCTTTTACATTTTGTGTTGTTAGTTGTAGTGCTTCTGATATTCTGTTATCTCCATTATATATTCCTTGCTCTGTTTCAAATATTCCTACTTGTTGATTCTCTACGTCTTTTTCTTTATTAACTGCAGCTGAATTTCTTGCTTGTTCTACCATTTTATCTGTACAACCAGTAAATAATTTAATTCTTCCTATCAAACTTTGTAAACTTTCCTGTTCGCTTTGTGTTAGTCCTTCTATACTTTCAACTACGCTTATTATTCTTGCTGATTTTCTTTGATATTCTGGATTATTAAATGGTCCTACAAAGTTTGGGTCTTGCATATTTTCTGTTGTATATATTTCTCCATGATATATGTTTGCTAGTTGTAATATTTTTTTATAATTGTCACTTCCTGTGATTATTATATCATTAAATCCAATATTGCAAGATGAACATACTCCTCTCCATACACCATCATTACTAAGTTCGTCAGCTTTTTGTTCTATATCTCCATATGCATATTGTGCCATTTCGTATAGTTTATATAGCCTGTCAGATATCGGTGCTGAGCACGCTGTTGCTACTTGCTCTGCTTGTATAAAGTCTTCTATGTTGTTTGCAAAACTTCTTCTATTTTGTTGATTTATCGCACTTTCAAATTTCATAAATAATGGTAATATTAGTTCTTCTGCTTTTCCTTCTGTTAATAACCTTTTATTTATTGTTAATATTCCTGCTTCTTTTGAATACGCTGTTACTATATTACTTGTTGTAAATTCTATTTTAGGAATTCTTGAGCATAGTGTATTTATTTGATTTTCTAGTTCGTTAGTTGTTATTTTTCCAGATTTAATTTTACCAATAAAGTATAGCTTTATTAGTTCGCTTGCTCTTTTGTCTATTCCTTTTGTTCCTAATATTTGATTTATTTTTTCTATATAATCATTTTCCATAGGTTTTCTCCAACAGTTTAATCTCTTTTGGTTAATTTGTTTTTATTTTATCATAGTGATTTTAAAATTACTAGAGTATTTCAAAAGTTTTTAAATATAGCCAGTACTAATATTTTAGTTACTGGCTATGCTTTATTATTCCCCTCATCCTAGTGAAACAATACGTCATTTTTAGATTTTAATACTCTTTTCTTTTGTTCTGTTATTTCTTATATATTAGGTATGGGTGTATGCCACCACACCGTTAGGTTTCTGCCGTTCTGTAGTAGTCGTTCCCGCCCACCACCCTTTTTTCTTTTTTGGGTGTTACTAATATTTTTATTTTTTCCCTTT
>CAQYCU010000094.1 GCA_948919095.1 uncultured Clostridia bacterium
TAGGCAGCGTAAGCTAATTCTTGTTTATCAGCTTTTATATTTAGTTTGCTTGATTTAAAGTGGCCAAAGCAACCATCCACTACTCGCTATTAAAGTTTCTAAATTACGGTCGAAACCAAGTACACCCCCATAATAAATCTGTAACTTTTTTAATAATTAATATAATAAAAAGCTACAATATTATTATATTACATATTGTAGCTTTTTGCAATACTTTTTCTAGTTTCTGCTAATTATTTCAATACAACTTTTATAAAAAATCTATTTATTGCTTATAACCTTATCTGCAATTTCCTTTTTAATTTTTTCAATAAATTCGTCCGTCTTCATTTGTCCTATGTCACCATCTTTTCTATCTCTAACTGATACTTTATTTTCTTCTGCTTCCTTATCTCCAACAACTAGCATATATGGAACTTTTGATAGTTGTGCTTCACGTATCTTATATCCTATCTTTTCGCTTCTATCATCTACATCAACTCTTATCATTTCTTTTTGCATTTTTTCTTTTATTGTATTTGCATACTCTACATGCTTTTCAGATATTGGAAGTATTTTTACTTGATGCGGACATAGCCAAGTTGGTAATACACCTTTTGTTTCTTCTAATAAGAATGATATAAATCTATCAGATGTTCCAAGAATTGCTCTGTGTATAACAACTGGTCTATGTTCTTTTCCATCTTCTCCAATATATGAAAGTTCAAATCTTTCAGGAAGTGCAAAGTCTAATTGACAAGTTGGTATTGTTATATCATGTCCTAATGCTGTTTTTATTTGAATATCAATCTTAGGTCCATAGAATGCCGCTTCTCCTTCTGCTTCGTAAAATTCGATATTTAATTCTTTTAAGATTGCTCTTAATTGACTTTCAGCTGTATTCCACATTTCATCATTGTCAATGTATTTTTCTTTATTAGCTTTATCTCTAAGTGATAATCTGTATCTAAAACTTTCTGCTGGGAAACCAAAGTCTTTTTGGTAAACTTCAACTATTAACTTTAATACCTTACCAACTTCCTCTTTTATCTGGTCTGGTCTTACAAAAAGGTGTGCATCATTTTGACACATTTGTCGTACACGCTCTAAACCACATACTGCTCCTGAATTTTCCCATCTAAAATCATGTGCAAGTTCACCAATTCTAATTGGCAAATCTTTGTATGAATGAAGTGAATTTTTATATATTAACATATGGTGTGGGCAATTCATTGGTCTTAGTACAAGTTCTTCATTTTCCATTTGCATAACTGGGAACATGTCGTCTTTATAATGGTCCCAATGTCCTGAAGTTTTGTATAAGTCAACATTTGCAAGTGATGGTGTGTATACATGAGAATATCCAAGGGCAATTTCTTTATCTTGTATATATCTTTCCAAACATCTTCTAATTGTTGCACCATCTGGTAAATACATTGGAAGTCCTGCTCCAACTAATTTATGTGTCATAAATAAATTTAAATCTTTTCCTATCTTTCTATGGTCTCTTTCTTTTGCTTCTTCTTGCAATTTAATAAATTCTTCTAGCATACTTGCTTTTGGGAATGATACTGCATATATTCTTTGAAGCATTTTATTTTTTTCGTTTCCTCTCCAATATGCTCCAGAATTTGTTAATAATTTTATAGCTTTTACTTTTCCTGTACTCATTAAATGAGGACCAGCACAAAGGTCTGTAAATTCCCCTTGTTTGTAAAATGATATTTCTTCTCCCTCTGGTAGCTCATTTATTAGCTCTTGTTTGTAGGGTTCATTTTTCATTAATTCTAAAGCTTCTTTTTTAGGTAGACTAAATCTTTCAATAGGTAAATCTTCTTTAATAATTTTCTTCATCTCTTCTTCAATTTTTGCTTTATCTTCATCAGTAAAATTTTCTACTGTATCAAAATCATAGTAAAATCCTTCATCTATTGATGGTCCTATTGCAAGTTTTGTATCTGGAAATAGACGTACTACTGCTTGCGCCATTATATGTGATGTTGTATGCCAATATGCCTTTCTTCCATCTAAATCACTATCAAATGTTAATATCTCTAATGAGCAATCGTGGTCAATCTCTTTTCTTAAATCAACTACTTCTCCATCAATTCTTCCACATGTTGCAACTCTAGCTAGTCCTTCACTAATTTGTTTTGCAAGCTCAATAACACTTATTCCTGAATCGACCTCTCTTATTGAGCCGTCTTTTAATGTAACTTTTACATTCATATTCGTATCCTCCCTTTCTATTTTATTGTTTGAAAAGAATTAGTATAGTGCTAGGCGGACAAAATTAAAATTAATGAGGCGTGCTTTTTGCACGTTGATTTAATTTTAATTGAAGTCCAACAACGCAATATGCTGATTATTTTCAAAACAAAACCCCAAAGCGCAAATATACATTACGCTTTGGGGTGCTCTATAGCACGGTTCCACCCATACTTTTTACTTAATTAAACAGCTTATAACGTAGCTTAGGCGTCTAGCTTAATTCACTAGCACTATAAGAAGGTGGTTTTTCAAATACGTTTACTTGAATCAGCTCACAGCCACGACCAATTCTCTCTTGAAGCAACCTTTATTTTACTTTTTCTTCCATTAGTATTTTTAATATATTATTATTATAGACCGTTTCTTTTAATATGTCAATATTATTCTTCAATTTTCTCAAACATATTTTTTCCAACATTGCATTTTGGGCATCTCCAATCCTCAGGTAAATCTTCAAATTTTACCCCTTCCTTTTCGTCATCATAAACATATCCACAAATCATACACTTATATTTCATAATTATTCTCCTTTCTTTGAAATTTGCTTTAAAATTACATCAATTTGATTTTAATGAAGTATAATAACACAATATGCTTATTTTCCTTCATAGCCAGGTTTCTCTAATAACTTAAACATATTAGTCTTATACTTTTCAACTCCAGGTTGGTTAAATGGATTTACTTCTAATAACTCTCCTGACATTGCACACGCTTTTTCAAAAAAGTATATTAGTTCTCCTAAAGTCTCTTCATTAAGTTCTTTTACATTTAGCACTATGTTAGGAACATTTCCATCAACATGAGCTTGAATAGTTCCTTCCATCGCTTTTTGATTTACATATGATAATTGCTTTCCTGCTAAATAATTTAAGTTATCTAGATTATCTTCATCCATATTGATAGTAATATCTGTTTTAGTTTTTTCAATATTTATTACTGTTTCAAATAATATACGTTTTCCATCTTGTATGTATTGACCAAGTGAATGTAAATCTGTTGTAAATTCGCAGCCAGCTGGGAATATTCCTTTGCCGTCTTTTCCTTCACTCTCTCCAAAAAGTTGCTTCCACCATTCTATAAAATAATGTAGTTTTGGTTCATATGAAACTAATATTTCAATTTCTTTTCCATTTTCATATAATAGGTTACGTACAACAGCATATTGGTAACACTCATTATATTCTAATGCTTTATCATCAAATCTATATTCTGCATTTACTGCTCCTTGCATAAGTTTATCAATATCTATTCCGCTTGCTGCTATTGGTAAAAGTCCTACTGCTGTAAGAACTGAATATCTTCCACCCACATTGTCAGGAATAACAAATGCTTCATATCCTTCTGCATCAGCTAATTGTTTTAATGCTCCTTTTTTTGCATCTGTTGTTACATATATTCTTTCTCGTGCTTCTTTTAGTCCATACTTATTTTCTATAATTTCTCTAAATATTCTAAATGCTATTGCTGGTTCTGTTGTCGTTCCTGATTTTGATATTACATTTATACTAAAGTCTTTTCCTTCAATTATATGTATTATATCATTTATATAATCTGGACTTAAATTGTTTCCTACAAATATTACATGTGGCTTTGTTTTATCTTCTCCATATAT
>CAQYCU010000095.1 GCA_948919095.1 uncultured Clostridia bacterium
TAATTGGTGTAAATGATATAGTTAGAGAAAATGCAAGAGAAGTAATTAGCATTTTAAATAAAAATAAAATTGAAACAATTATGTTAACAGGAGACAGCAAAGAAACAGCAGAGAAGATAGCAGAAAGCATTGGCATAACTAAAGTTATTGCTAATGTATTGCCTAAAGAAAAAGTGGAAACAATTAAAAATTTAAAAAAAGAAAATAAACATATAATAATGTGTGGTGATGGAATTAATGATAGCCCAGCACTTGCAACAGCTGATATTGGAGTAAGTGTTCACTCTGGCACCGATATTGCAATGGATTCTTCAGACGTTATTTTAACAAAAAATGATTTAGTTTCAATTTATAAGTTAATCATAATTAGTAAAAAAACGATTAGAAATATTAAGCAAAATTTATTTTGGGCATTTTTCTATAATTCACTTATGATACCTATTGCTATGGGGCTTTTTATACCTTTTGGAATATCAATAAATCCAATGATAGCAAGTCTTGCTATGGTATTTAGTAGTATTACTGTAATATTGAATGCTTCAAGGTTGAAGAATATGAAATTTGAATAGATGTGTAGAAAAATTCTATTATATATGCAACAACGTTACTGCAAACAAAGTAGTAATAAAATAAAAAAAGAGCTTTAAGCTCTTTTTTATTTGGAGCAGATAGTGGGAATCGAACCCACGTCATCAGCTTGGAAGGCTGAGGTTCTACCATTGAACTACATCTGCATTTCGAATACTTAACTATTTTACAACAGGATTTTGTATTTGTCAATATTAAAATTAAAAAAAATAAAAAAATTTTTAATAAATTAAAAGTACCATTTTATTCATATTATAAATAAGTTAGAGGCAGGCACACTTTGTGACCCCACTATAGCTTATAATAAATGTAAAGCGCACTTGATAATTGGGAAAAGAAGTGATATTATAATGACTGAAAAAATAAGGAGGAAAATATGGGACTAATATTAAAAAATGTATCAAAATCATTTGTAAAGAAACAAGCAGTAGACAATATATCATTAACTCTAGAAAAGCCAGGAGTTTATGGATTACTTGGAACAAATGGCGCGGGAAAAACAACTACTATAAGAATGATTTTGGGAATAATAAAAAAAGATAGTGGCGAAATTACATGGGATGGAAAAGAAGTTACTAGAGAAAATGTAAACTTTGGATATTTGCCAGAAGAAAGAGGAGTATATCCAAAAACAAAAATAATGGACCAACTTATGTACTTTGCAGAACTAAAAGGAATGAAAAAGAAAGAAGCCGAAACAGAAATAAACAAATGGGCAAAAGAATTAAAAGTTGAAGAATATTTAGACATGCCCGCTGAAAAATTATCAAAGGGAAACCAGCAAAAGATACAATTTATGACAGCTGTAATTCATAAACCAGAATTAGTTATATTAGACGAACCATTTAGTGGACTTGACCCAGTAAATACTGAGATATTAAAAAACATAATAATAGATATGGTAAAAGAGGGAAAATATGTAATAATGTCAGCTCATCAAATGGCAACTATTGAGGAATTTTGCAGTGACATATTAATTCTTAATAAAGGAAAAACAGTATTACAAGGAAACTTAAAATCAATAAAAGAAACGTATCCTGCCAATAGGGTGGAAATTGATACAAATAAAAATATAGATACTTATGTAAATGAACTTGATTTAGAAGTAGAAAACGAAACAGATAACAAATACATAATAAAAATAAACGATGAACAAAAAGCTCGCAAACTATTAAATACGGTTATAGCAGAGGGAATTTCAGTAAATAAATTTGAAATTAAAAAACCAACGCTTAATGACATATTTATAGAGAAAGTAGGGGAGTAATATGAATAATATATTTACAGTAATGAAATTTACAATGAAAGAAATGATAAAAAGAAAATCTTTCATAATATCAACAATCATAATGTTAGTACTAATAGTTGTAGGATTTAATGTTCCTAATATTTTGAAAAAAATACAAGGCGACTCGGTACAAAGTAGAATTTTAATAATAGACAAGGATAATATATTTGAAGGAAACCTTGAATATTTAAAACAAGCTGATTTAGGAGAAGAAGTAGTAATAAATAACAGTGCAACATTTGATGATATAAAAAAAGGCATTGAAGATGAAACTATTGATTCAGCAATGATTATTGAAAAACAAGATAATAATGTAAAAATTAGATATGTAGTAGAAAATACAGCAATGATGAATGGGGTTCCAGAAGAAATAATTAATATTATAAATACTACATATACAAATATTCAAATTTCAAAATTAGGACTAACTCCAGAAGAGCTCCAATCAATAACACCAAATTTTGAGTTTAGTTTAGAACAAACAGAAGAAGAGGAAGTACATGGCAATGTATTTGTAATGATGCTTATGTCATTAGCATTATTCTATGCAATATATTTTTGTGCATATCAAGTATCAAGCTCAATAACAACTGAAAAAACTTCTAAAATAATAGAAACATTAGTAACATCAACAAGTCCTAGAACAATAATACTAGGAAAAACAATTGGTATTGGATTAGTTGGATTATTACAAATGATTGTATTAGTTGGAACAGCTTTAATTAGTGCAAAAGCATTTTTAGAGCCAGAACTAATAGAGCAAATATTAGATGTAACAAGTTTCACACCATATTTAGCAGCAGTTACAATAGTATATTTTATACTAGGATATTTTGCATATAGTTTATTATATGCTTTAACAGGTTCAACAGTAAGTAAACCAGAAGATATACAATCAGCCAATACACCAGTTGCATTTTTAACATTAATAGGATTTTATTTATCGTATTTCACAATGATGAATCCAACAAGCGAACTTAACACATTTGCAGCAATGTTTCCAATATCTTCACCATTCTGTATGCCATTTAGAGTGATGATGGGAATTACAAGCACACAAGAAGTACTTATCTCAATTGGAATTTTATTTGTTACAATTTTCATTATAGCTAGAATAGCAATTAAGATATATTCTAATGCAATCTTAAATTATGGAACCAAAATGAGTATTAAAGATATTGCGAAAATATATAGAGATAATAATTAATTACAGTACAAAATAAATGTCCAATAAAAAAGTAAATGCAATTTAGAAGATATAATAAAAGGTACCATAGACTAATAAATTTGACATTTCTAATAAAATATGATAATATTTTATTACTCAATTTTAGAATTCTCTTGCTAGGAATAAAAAACAACTTAAACTAGCAAGGGATTTTCCTTTGCTATTTTAGTTAATATAAATTATTTATAAAATACAAAGGAGAGAACTATGAAAA